>JAGODN010000291.1 GCA_017998195.1 Desulfobulbus sp.
TGGGGGGCTGCGGCCAGCGGCATGGCCGCGGCCAGCAGTGCCGCCAGTTCCTCCTCAAGTGGTGGCGGTGGCGGCGGCTCGTCCGGCGGGGGCGGCGGCGGGGGGTGGTGAAGGCTCAGCGGGGGGTGTCGGAGGTGGCGGCAGCGGCCGGGCCGGAAAACACCCGGGCGGCCAGGATGCCGGCCTCGTACAGGGCGAACAGCGGCAGGGCGAGCAGCACCGTGGCGGTCAGCTCACCCGAGGCGAGCAGGAAGCTGAGCACCATCATGGCGCTGTAAAAGGCGGTGCGCTTCCTGCGGAAGTAGTCCCGGGCGAGCAGGCCGGTGCGGGTGGCCATGACCATGAGAAAGGGGATCTCGAAGGCGATGCCGAAGGCCAGCACCATGCGGGCGGTGAAGGTCAGGTAGAGGCCGAGCTTGAGCATGGGCTGGAGCCCGGGCCGGGCGTAGCTCATGAAGTAGACGAGGATCTGCGGCAGGACGACAAAGTAGGCGAAGGCCCCGCCGCCGGTGAACAGCAGGCTGGCCCAGAGCACGATCCGTCGCACCAGCTGCTTTTCCTTGTCCAGCAGGCCCGGGGCCACGAACAGCCAGAGCTGGTAGAGGACAAAGGGCGAGGCCACGATCAGGCCGACCAGCAGACTGAGCTTGATGTAGCTGAGAAAGGCCTCGGGCAGGTTGGTGTAGACGAGTTTTTCCAGCGGCGGGTAGGCGCGCTGCAGGGGATGGATGCACCAGGCGGCGAGGGTCTCCTTGAACAGGTAGGCGACGCTGCTGGTCAGCACCACGGCCAGGAACGAGCGGATGAGCCGCCGCCGCAATTCTTCCTGGTGGGGCCGGAACTGTTCCAGCGCCTCGATCATGGCGCGGATCTGGCGGGGGCGGCGGGTTCGGTGTCGTCGGCCGGCGGGGCGGCAGCCGCTGCCTCTGCGGTGGGCGGGTTTTCCGGTCCGCCGGCAACGGGCGGTTCGGGCTGGTCCGCCTCGGCCGTTTCGGCCAGGTCCGCACGCGCTTCCGGATCGCTCGGTTCGGCGGCGACCGGCTCGAGGTCGAGGATATCGTCGCCCGGGTTGTTCTTCGCCTCGCTTCCCTGCGGCAGCTGCCACACGGCAGGGTCATTGTCCCCCACCTTTTCGCGGAGTTGGTCCGCGGTCTCTTTCAGTTCCTTGCGCACCGAATCCAACTCCTCACCTTCCTGAGTGAGGCTTTCCTTGACCTGGTTGAGCGTCCGTTTCATCTCCATCACGCCCTTGGCCAGTGAGCGGGCCAGTCCGGGCAGCTTGTCCGGGCCGACCACGATCAGGGCGACGGCAAAGATGACGATCATTTCCGGAAGGCCGATTCCAAACATGGGCGAACACCTGGGCAAGGTTCGGGAGGCGAGGGGCAGGGAAGGTGGCAAGTGTACGGGATTTGCCGGGAGGTGTCAAGCCGGCCCGGTCAGGCACGGGGGCCTGGTTTGCGCAGGCCGTCCAGGAGGTGCATGAGCGCCAGCAGCGGGTGGGAGAAGAGCATGCGCGGGCCGGCGTACCGCATCACCTCGCGGATGCGCTCGCGCATGGCCGGCGCGTAACAGTGGACCGGACATTTGCCGCAGGTGGTCTTGCGCTCCTGGAAGGGACAGCGGGCGAGCCGGCGACGGGCGTAGGCGAGCAGTTCGGCGCACTCCGGGCACAGTCCGTCCGTGGTGTGGTGGCGGTCACGGCAGTAGCGGCGGATCATGGCTGCCACGGTGTGGGCCTCGCGCTGCAGGCGACGGGAGGAAAACCGGTGTTCCATGGGCGTGGTCTCCGCGGGCGGTCGGATTGAGGGTTCCGGGAATCTATAACTTTTTTGATGACAGATGATCAAAAAAATTGCATTCAGACTGGTGACGAGAGGCCTTCTCAGTTCCCCGCCGTCCAGGGGAAAGGGAAGAAGAATACACGAAATCATAAGACAATTCGCATGAATGACCGGCGCCACCGGACGGCAGTGGCAAGGGTGTTCCCGGCTGCGGCCGGGACGCAGGACACCGGCCGGCCTCGGACAGCGGCACAAGGAGGTGAGGGAACGTATGCGGCACGTGAGACGAGGACTGCCGGAGATGCACCCAGGCAGGGACAACTAACCGGACACACTGCCCGAGGAGGTCGATAATGTTATGAAATATTTAGCTCTCTTTTTAGCCTTGGCGGCGGTCGGGATGTTCGCCAACCTGGTCCGCGAATCCAAGGCGCTTTCCTACCTGTCGAGTGACCCGGTGGTGTGCATCACCTGTCACCCCATGCAGACCCTGTACGACACCTGGGAGCACAGTGCGCACCGGACCAGGGCCACCTGCGTGGACTGCCACCTGCCGCACGACTCCTTCTTCAACAAGATGCTGGCCAAGTCGCGCGACGGCTACCGCCACTCGCTGGCCATGACCTTCAAAACCTACGGGGACAACCTGCGCGTCACCGACGACGCCGCCCGGAGGATTCAGGACAACTGCATCGGCTGCCACAAGGAACTGGTTTCCCAGATGCTGGCCAACAGCGAACAGTACGACAAAAAATCCGACGCCACCGTGCAGATGGGGCGGCGCTGCTGGGAATGTCATCGCCACACGCCGCACGGCAGGATGCGCAACCTGACGGCCACGCAGGACAACTTCATCGTCAAGGTGAACTAGGAGACTCATACCGGGAGAACGTTTATGAAAAAATCAACGATCGTCATTATCCTCAGCGTGCTCGTCATCAGCAACTCCCGCGATGCCCTTTAGCCCAGTCATAGCGTAGAAGTCAGCAGGGGAATTCGCAAACCTTTCCGGCAAGCAGGCAAGGGTCGTTTTTGTAATATGTTGTTCTTACACATATAAATTTTCGCAGGTGCGTGCACTTTTTGCTTGACAACGCACAGAGGGCGATTCGCTTTTTTCTTAGTAATATCAAATAATTACTAAGGAGCAAGCCATGTCGACCCTCAAAAACTGCCTCAACCGTCATCGTCAATCAGGCCAAACAATGCGCACCATCAAAATGCGCGCTCATCTCAACGCCGATGCCCTGTTTGCCACCATCCGCAAGGATTTTGGCACGGTATCCGATCGTCGGGCCGCCAACGCTTCGATCCCGCTGGTCGACGCGCTGATGAGCGGCTTTGCCATGTTTTCGCTCAAGGATCCCTCCCTGCTCGCCTTTGACGAGCGGCGGCTTGAGCGGCCGGAAAGTCTGCACGGCGTCTTCGGCGTGGGAGTGATCCCCAGCGACACCCAGATGCGCACCATCCTGGACGAAGTTGTGCCGACCCTCATCCGGCAACCGTTCCGCAGCGTCTTTCATCAACTGCAGCGGGGTAAGGTGTTGCCTAAGCTGACCTGCCTGGGCGGTCACCTGCTGTTGGCCATCGATGGAACCGGCATCCACCGCTCGGAGAATATCGGCGCCGACTACTGTCTGACCAAAGAGCGACGCGACGGCACCATCGAGTACCATCTGCAGATGGTCGCTGGGGCCTTTGTTTCCCCCGACTGCAAGGAGGTGCTTGTACTCTGCCCGGAACTCATCCGCCGGCAAGACGGTTCCAACAAAAACGATTGCGAGCGTAACGCAACCAGACGGTTTTAGGTTGATTTCCGGCGGGAACACCCACATTTAAAAGTCATCGTCACCGAGGACGGGCTGAGCGCGAACGCCCCGCACATCAAGGATCTGATGGCCCATGATCTCCGCTACAT
>JAGODN010000022.1 GCA_017998195.1 Desulfobulbus sp.
CGTCCGGCCGGTCCGGGAAGCAGGTGATGGTGCGGAACCCCTCGGCCTCGCACTGGGTGCAGTAGTTGCCCGAGGAGCGGTAGAGCCCCTCCAGGGCGGTGTTGCCCTCCGGGTCGATGCGGGTGTCGATGGCCACCTCGAAGGGGACGGCGGGCGGGTGGGGGATGACCAGCTGACCGTTGCCGAAGGTATAGTCCTCCGGGCCGAGGTCCACGCCGTCGATGGCCACCCGCAGCAGTGCCAACCGCTCGCCGTCGAGCACCAGGGGGGCGTTGGCGGCGGTGTTGGCGCGGCACTGCAGCCGCGATTGCACAAGCGTGGCATGGGGATCGAGTTCGACCCGCAGGTCGATGCGGTCCACCAGGTAGGCGGGCGGGGTGTAGTCCTTGAGAAAGGTCTCTTTTTTCTGGGCAGTCACGATGGGTTGTCCTGTGCTGTCGGTTCGCAGGGAAAGCCGGGGTGCATTCGACAGTTCCGGAATGCGCCGGGTAATGGTATCCTGTGCCGGTTTGCCGGCCGCCGGCCAAGGGGGCGGGCGGGGCAGGGCGGGCGGGGAGCGACCCGGAAGGTCCGGGTGCTGCGCGGCAAGGCTAGCGTATGGGGATGATGAAAGCAAGCAGAACACGGGAATCCGGTGCGGTACGCGGCGGGTTGGCCAGGCGACGGGACTGATGACCATGAACGAGCGGGTGGATGTGCTCATCGTCGGCGGCGGGCCGGGCGGCCTGGCCTGCGCGGCCGACCTGGCCGCCGGCGGCGTCCGCGTGCTGCTGGCGGAGCGCAAGGCGAAGATCGGCGCCAAGGTCTGCGCCGGCGGCATCACCTGGAACGGGCTGATCCGCCTGGTGCCGGAAGCGCTCATCGAGGCGGCCTTCCCGGAACAGCACATCGTCACCGGCCGCCAGCGGGCCGTGGTCGCCGAGGCAAACCCGATCGTGGCCACGGTCAACCGCGAGCGACTCGGCCAGTGGATGGCACAGCGGGCTGCGGCGGCGGGCGCCGACCTGCGCACCGGCGGCCGCGTGCTGCGGGTGGAGGGCGGCAGGGCCACCCTCGAGGACACCGCCGGCCGGCAAACCCGCATCACCTTTGATTTCCTCGTGGGCGCCGACGGCTCCAATTCGCTCGTGCGGCGCTCGCTCGGCCTGCCTGCCCGGGCCGTGGGGCTGGGCTTGAACGCCATGCTGCCCGGCCGCCACGCGCGCATGGAGTGGCACCTGCGCGCCGACCTGTTCGGCTGCGGCTACGGCTGGGTGTTCCCCCATGCCGAAGAGGTCTCGGTGGGCGCCTACACGGCTGCGAGCGGGCTGTCGGGCCGGGCGCTCAGGGAGCGGCTGCTCGCCTGGGCCGCGGCCCAGGGAATGCGCATCGATGCGGACACGGTCCGCGCCGGCCTGGTCAATTTCGACTACCGCGGCCTCCGATTCGACCGCACCTTCCTCGTCGGCGATGCCGCCGGCCTGGCCTCGGGCCTCACCGGCGAGGGCATCCACCCGGCCCTGATTTCCGGCCGGACCGTGGCCCGCCTGATCCTCGATCCGGCCGCGGCAACCGCTGCCCTCGACCTTCTCGTCCGCCATCAGCACCGCCACCGGCGCCTCGTCGCCCTGGCAGGACCGCACCGCCGGTTCTGCGGCCTGCTGATGGAGACCCTGGTTGTCCTGCTGCGCCTGAAAATCCTTGATTTCCGGGCATTGGAAATGGCAAGATAGAACGATTCCCATTGCTTGTGAAAAATCGCTTCCGCAGTCCACCCCGGCCACGCATGACCACCAGACAACGCAATCTTCTCATGAACGGCCTGTTCCTGGCGGCCTGCGCAGGGATTCTTCTGTTTCTCCTGCAGGCCCCGCCGGAAACCACCCGGCCGCTGCCCCACGACCAGGATCATGAACGGTTCATGACCATGCAACGCAAGGAGGCGGAGCGCCACTGCGATGCCTGTCACGGGCCGCAGGGCGTTGCCCCCCTGCCCGAGACGCACCCGCCCAAGTTCCGCTGCCTGTTCTGCCACAAACGAAAAGACCCCGCCGAGCGCCCATGACCATCAGCAAAGACGTCTACTATGTAAGCGGTTCCACCGCCATTCTCGCCGAGGACATGGGCAAGGCCCTGCTCGCCCAGTTCCAGAACATCCGCTTCCGCGAGGAGAAGATCCCCTTCATCCAGTCGCCCGACGACGCCCGCAAGGCCCTGGACTACATCCTCAAACAGTCCGGGGGGGACAAGCCCCTGGTCTTCTGCACGATCATGAACCAGGAGACCCGGGACGTGTTCAACCACCCCGAGGTCCAGTTCTTCGACATCTTCCTCAACACCCTGGAACTGCTCGAACAGGCCCTGGACATCAAGGCCCTGCGCGAGCCCGGCTACTCCCGCCACTTCACCATCACCAAGATGGACAAACGGGTGGAAGCCATCCATTTTTCCCTGGACCACGACGACGGCACCCGCACCAACGAGTACGACGAGGCGGACATCATTCTGGTGGGCGTGTCCCGTTCCGGCAAGACCCCGGTCAGCGTCTACCTGGCCACCCACATGGAACTCAAATCCGCCAACTTCCCGCTCACCTCGGATCACCTCGAGGAACCCGAACTGCCCAAGGACATCGTCCGCAACCGCAAGCGGGTGGTCGGCCTGACCTCCTCGCCCATCTACCTCCACAACATTCGCGAAAAACGCTACGCCGGCTCCACCTACGCCAGCCTGGCCAACTGCACGCGCGAGTTGCAGCAGGCCAGGAACCTGTTCCTGCGCCACAACATCAAGACCCTCAATGTCGAGGGACGGTCCATCGAGGAGATCGCCGTGCAGGCCATCCAGGCCATCGGCCTGACCAGAAGGAAACGGTCCCGGATCCGGGACATCGCCGGCCACGGCTCGTGAGCGCGGCCGGGTCCGGGAAGGAAGAGGCGGATCTCAGTAGAGGACCCGGTCGAGCACGGAGGGGACGGGGGGACAGACCGGGCCGGAAGGGCCGCAGCCGTCATTGTCGTCAAACTGGAGCCCCAAGAGCCGCAGGCTGTTGGCGTCCAGGGTGAGCCGGTCCTCGTAGGCGGCCCGGATGGTCTGGTCGGCAGGATCGACCAAGCGCACCGACAGGTACATGACCCGGTTGGCCAGGGTGTAGGTGCCAAGGACTATGGCCTGGGCGCGCTGGCTGCCGGCCATCTCCTGCAGGTCGCGGGTGAGCATGAATTCGCCCTTCTCCTCGCGGACCAGCAGGTCCCGCCGCAGCTTCACTTCCCTGACCGCATAGCCGCGGCTGACGAAGCCGGCGGCCAGGTTGTTCTGGAAACTGCGGCCAAAGCTCGAGGTTTCGGCCAGCTGATCGTTGTTGACCAGGGTGGTGATCAGGACCGGCTGATCGGGCTGACGGGGCAGGAGCGGCGGCACGGCCTGGGTGAGCAAGGATTCGGCCACCCGGTCGCCGAGGCGCACCAGGTTGACGTCCGCACCGAGGAGTGGTTCGAGCCGGGTGCCGTTCAGGGTGCTGCAACCGGCAGCGGCAAGCAGCAGAAACAGGATCGGCCAGGCCAGGGCCGGGACAGCGGCGGGGCGCTTCATAACGATGGGGCGGGCGGTTCCGCCGCAACCGGGGCGGCCTGGCCGCCGGTCAGTTTGATTTCCGCGGCCGGGGCAGGCTGGCGGTACTGCCAGCTGTCGGCGTCGTTGATGTAGTAGATGTCCGAGGTGCGCAGCAGGTAGCGGTTCCCGTCCATGATCGAGGTGGTGATGATGACCTCGTCGTGCTCGTTGAGCACCGAGGTGGCGCGCAGGGTGTCCACCGCCGCCGCCGAGGCGATGGTGATGAGTTCCCAGGGCGCGTCGCGCAGCACAGTGACGCCGGTGGCCAGGGCGGTGAGCACGCCGGGCTGGGGCCACTGGGATCGGCCGGAGCGATGGTGCACCACCTGCACCTTGTAGTCGACGAGCAGACTGGCGCTGTCCGCACCGGCCCGGGTGTCCACGCCGAAGTTGACCAATTGGGTGGTGAGCAGGTCGTTGAAGGCCTCGTCAAAGGGAGAGGTGGTCCCGGTTCCGCAGGCGCTGGGCTTGCCGCAGCTGTGGCGGACATGGACGGGCGAGGTGAGGTGGTTCTGCCGGATCAGCTCGTTGTTGATCCGGTTGGCGACATCGTTGGCCAGCACGTTCCAATGGTGCGCGGCCTGCATTTTCGGCTGGTTCGAGTAGGGAAACCCCTGCGGCTGGGGGATGCGGACGCAGCCCGTGGCCAGGAAAATCAGGGCAACCAGCAGCAGCGACAGGCGGTACGGCATTGTGACTCCGGGGAAAGGGTGGCCGGGCGGAAATCGGTGTACCTGTTTTTCGGCAGCAGGCCGGTAAAACTGAAGTTTTTTTTGCTTCCGCCGACTCTTGCCTGTCAGAGTACCCGTCCGATCAGCCGTTCGATCTCCTCCTGCGGGGCAGCGCCGACCAATTGATCGACGAGTTGCCCGCCCTGGAAGACGAGCAGCGTCGGCACCCCGCGGATGTGGAAGCGGGCGGCCTGCCGCTGCTCCCTGGAGGTGTCGATGGCGAACACCATCAGCCGGCCGGCGTGGCGCGCGGCTACCGCTTCGATCACCGGGGCGAGCGAACGGCAGGGGCCGCAGGTCGGCGAGTAAAAATCGACCAGCACCGGCAGGGGGCACTGTTCGACCTGCTGCGGGAATCCGGCGTCGGTGAGCGGGTTGACCCGGCCGGAGACCGGCGCACCGGTGAGTGCGCTGCCGCAGCGACCGCATCTGCCTGTCAGGTGCTGCTTGTCCGGGGGGATCCTGTTTTTGGCCCCGCACCCGGGGCAGACGGCAATCATGTTCATCACAGACCTCGACGGGACTGGGGGAAAGAGCGGAGCAACGGCGCTGGCTGCCAGGAAAACGAAGGTTCCGATGCGTCTTGCCATCGCCGCCTGCAACAAACTATAGGGAGCCCGGACCGGTTTTTCCACGTGAAAAGGCTGGCAGGAAAGGCTCCGGACATCCCCAAAGGGTGCCGCGCCAACGGATGTGAACTCTTTTTCTTCCCGGCAGGCCAGCCCTGCCGTTGAAAAAAAACAGGCCGGCATCGGATGACCCGATGCCGGCCTGTTGTGCTTGCAAGAGTGGTCGGGAAGAGAGGATTCGAACCTCCGACCCCAGCGTCCCGAACGCTGTGCTCTACCAGACTGAGCCACTTCCCGACCTTGGTGCTTGGCTGACCATGTGCCGGCTGGGTGCCGGCAAAAGGGTCATGCTCAATGCGGGTTCTCCTTTAGCACAGTCTGCACCCCGTGTCCAGCCTAATCTGAGTTGCCTTGGGGGGTTGGGTCGGGAAAAGGGGAGCGGGAAGGAGGGAGGGGGGTGCTGCCCGTGCCGGGCATCAGCAGGGAAGGGCAGCAGCCTCAAAAAAAACAGCCGGCCAGGGGCCAGCTGTTTGTGCGCATCCTTTCCCGAAGAGAGATTCAGTTGACCGCGTCCGTCAGCTTGCTGCCTGGTTTGAATTTGGCCACGGTTTTTGCCGGGATCTTGATCATGGCGCCGGTACGGGGGTTCTTTGCCTTGCGCTCGGTGCGCTTGACCGTGGAAAAGGTGCCGAAGCCGACCAGGGTCACCTTGTCGCCCTTGGACAGGGCCTCGGAGATCGTCATGAGCATGCCATTGAGTGCCTTCTCGGCCGCGGCTTTACTGATGTCCGCCGCCTCCGCCATGGATTCAACCAGTTCTTTCTTGTTCATTCTTCCCTCCCGGTGATTTATGCATTGCCAGAACAGTCAGGTTCATCCCGACGCGGCACCTGTCGACAACGCGGAAACTAAAATAAAAAAAGAATTCTTTGTCAAAGGAAAAAAATCCTGGCCAACAGCCCGTAACGCTTGAACTTTCATGCTCTCTGTACTCATCCGGGACACACTTTGCTCACCGGCCCTCGAGGTCGACGAGCACCCTGCGGATGCCGCTGCTGCGAAAAAAGCGAAGTAAAGACAGCCTGATGCCCGGATCCTTGAGTTGGCCGAAATCCGCGTCGGCCAACTGTACGCTCACCGCGGCCGGGTCGTGACGGTCCATGCGCACCCGGCAGCCGACAAAGCCGAACCGCTCCAGCCCCTCTTCCCAGTGGCGAACCCTGTCGAGCCGTTCCCCGGTGATCTGCAGGCCGGCGGGGATCCGGGTGGCCAGGCAGGAGGAGGAGGGTCGGTTCCAGTCAGCCAGGCCCATCTGGCGGCTCAGGCGGCGCACCTCGTTCTTGTCCAGCCCGGCCTCCACCAGGGGCATGCGCACGCCCAGTTCATGGATGGCCCGCAGACCGGGTCGGGCGCTCTTCAGGTCGTCGATGTTGGTGCCGTCCGCCAGCAGGAGAAAACCCCGTTTTTCCATGCGCTCCCTGAACAGGGTGTAGATCCGGAACTTGCAGAAATAACAGCGGTCCGCACTGTTGGCGACAAATTCCTTCCAGCCCAGGGGCTGGATGTTGACCGTCTCAAGTTCCACCCCGCGCGGGTAGCCGTTGGCCGCCGGCCAGTTCTCCGCCCGCTCGATTTCGTCACTCCTGAGCAGTTCGGATCGGGCGAAGAGGACAAGCACGTTCCCCGCACCCAGCACGTCCAGGGCGCATTTCAGCAGGAGCCCGCTGTCGATTCCGCCGGAAAAGGCAATGGCCAACTGTTTGCACTCAAGCAGAATGGCGGCCAGTCGCCGGAATTTTTCTTCAAGGTGCACAGGGCTCGTCCCAGGGAAGGGGAAACAGACGGCCCGTCGCCGGCAGCGGCCGGCGCGGGAGATCTCTTATACACCGGAAACCGCCTGTGGCGCAAGGCATGGGGCGGAAGAGCGCATGGTGCGGTAGACCGCATCGGGGCCGGCACCGGCTGTCGGCACGGGTGGGGACAGCGAACCGGAGGGGGCGGTGCAGAGAGAGCCTGTTCAGCGGCCGCCGGTGATCAGTCCGAGCAGGCGCGGGCAGGTCCGCTTCAGCACCCCGTGGCAGAGGACGAGGAAGGCGATGACCAGGGCCGGCAGGAGCAGGTAGATGGCCAGGACCGTATAGGGCGCATCCAGCGGAATGTTGCTGTAGGCGAGCATGCGCAGGACCATGAGCAGCGGTTCGTGGGCCGCGTAGACAAAGAAACTGGCGCTGCCGAGGGCGAGCAGGGCCTGGGTGAGCCGCTCGTGATTGAGCGCCGGCCGGGTCAGGTACAGGGCCGCGAGCACGCCGACGATCAGGCCGGTCCGGTGCAGGTAGATGTTGAACCAGGCGGTGTGCCAGAGAACGTCGATGAGCAGGATGGGCAGGTAGGCCAGGCAGGCGGCCGGGCCGTAACGGTCGAGGAAGAACAGATCCCGGCCGCGCAGGGCGCAGAGCGCACCGGCGGAGAAGAACAGCACACCGGCGCAGTCGGGTATGTACATCGGCCATTTTCCGGTCACCCAGAGCAGATAAACGGCCAGAAGAAAAGGCAGGGCGGCGGAACGGAGGATGAGGGCGATGAACGGGGCCAGCAGGATCAGCACCATGAGATCGCGGATGAACCAGAAATGGTAGGCGATCGGGTAGCCTTTCAAGCCGATGAGGACATTGGCATAGTCCAAGAGCGGCAGTTCCCTGATCAGCGCCGTGGGGCCGGAAAAATAAGGGGCCAGCGCGGGGATCGCCTGGACGGTGGCATAAAAGAGCAGGGTCGCCGTGTTCCAGAACAGGAAAGGCGCCAACAGGGTGCGCATCCTGGTCGCCACCTTGCGGGCAAAGGTCTGTTGCGACCAGCGGAAATTGGCGAAAAACAGGTAGCCCGCCATGAGGAAGAAGAGCGGCACCGCAATCCGGGCAAGACCTTGGGAGACCAGCACCCGGATGAAATCGGTGGCCGGGTTGAGGTCTTCGGTGCCGATCGTCCCGTGCGAAAAGGTGATGGCGGTGAAGTAGGCGTGAATGTAGACCACGCCGATGATGGGGGGAAAGCGGAGCAGTTTGAGCCGCAGTGACGAGGTCTCGTCGATCATGGCAAAGCGGGGAGGTTCTGTCGGCGATGGAGAGAAAACCGGACGGTAACGGGCCGGTGATCAGTGCCGGTGCCCCCGGTGGTGTGGATAGCGATGGTGGCCGTGGTAGTGCGAATGGCCGCCGTTCCAGTAGGAAAAGGAGAAGGACGGCCAGGCGTAGGCGTAGGGCCAGGCCGGTGCCGCATAGGTGTAGGGGCCCCGGTAGGTGGTGTACGGGGAATAATACGAGTAGGGGTAGGAGTAACCGGAATAGGGCGCGTCATAATAATAGGGAACAGCCACACAGCCGCTGCACAGCAGGACCGTCAGGAGAAGACACAGGGTGCGCGTTTTCATGGGATTCCTTCCTTGCCGCCTGGATGGTAACGAGGCTTCAACTATACCACGGCGTGCGGCAAAAAGGAGAAATTTCCCGTACCGGCGGAACGGGCACTGTCCCCGTCCGTTCGCTGCGCCGCGCACAGGAGCCATCCGCGAACGTTTCCGCACCGCGGACGAGGGGCCGGGCAACCCGGACTGGGCCTGGCCGGTAAAAAATGGCGCAACAGGCCGCGGACAGGACCAAAAAAAACAGCCTTCCGGAAACCCGGAAGGCTGTTGCTTGCGGCCGCTTCGGCAAAGATTAGAACATGAAGCGGAAAGAGGTGACGATGTTGTGGCTGCGAATCTTATTGATTTCGGCACTCTGGCTGACAGCATGGGACGTGCCCAGAAATTCGTAGCCCAGATCCACGGCCATCTGCTCGTTGATGTTGTAGGTGGCGCCGGCGCCGCCCTTGTAGGCGAACACGTCTTCGCTGTGGTTGATGTAGCCGATACCATCAGTGTCGGCAAGGATGCCGGCATCAAGGTCATAGCGGCCGTAACCGGCACCAGCGGTGACGTACAGGGCGAACATGTCGTCGATCGGCATCTCGTAGGCGCCGTTGATCATGTAGGTGGTCAGAGCGACCTCACCGTCACTGTCTTCCATGTCGGCGAACTGGTCACCGAACTCGAACTCGAGGCGGAACGAACCGTAGTCAGCCGGGATGACCTTGCCGACGGCAGCCTGGAAGCCCCAACCCATGTCGCTGTCAAGATCGCGGCTCTTGTAGTCTGTCTGGTTCGGCCACACCAGCTTCGCACCGCCGCGGACATACCAGGGACCATAATCACCCTCTTCCAGGGTCTTGATCCGTCCTTCGTGATCCTGCAGCTGCTTGTCATGGGAATCCAGACGCTCGTTCTGCTGTGCCTGGGAACCCTGCAGGTCATCGATCTGCTGCTGGCACTCATCCGGGCAACCTGCTGCCTGCTGCATCTTGCCGGGGCCGCCGGCCAGTGCGGAACCAGCGGTCAGGACAAAGGCGGAAACGGCCAATACACTCAAAACTTTCTTCATGGTGATCTCCTTTGGTTTTCTGTTCTATGATTTTTCCGGGCGTTATTGCCCAAACACCGGGTTGGTTGATACCAGCAAGCGCCATTTTTCAGAGAACCGTTGGCTGGCAACGCTGTCGGGCAGCTGAGGACCAACTATCCCCTGAGATTTGACGCCATTATAACAACCCGGCCGGTGGTTGGCAATATCCCGGAGGCTAAAAAATACAAAATTTTGAACAAAAAGAGGAGTGGTTGCCTTTAGTTAATTGATATTAATATAAAAAATAGAAAATAAAAAATTTGCACGCCCCTGTTCGCATCCCACCGGGAATATCCTCTCCGAGAATCGGACGGGATCCGGTTCCGGTGCCCACAGCCGCAACGGATGGGTGCGCAATCTCCGGCGCGGAAACCGGCCCCTGCCGGCATCCTTGACGAAATGGGGCTGTTTCGCTAGAAGAGGAGGGCCGGGGCATACCGCTGCCGGCGAACATTTTTCCGTTCACCGGGAGGGGACGTGATTCGTACAGGCATCGAACAGGTGTGCCGATCTTCGCTGGCCTCGCTCCGCGGCAGACGACTCGGGCTGCTCGCCAACCAGGCGTCCACCGACCGCCATTTCACCCACAGTCGCGATCTCCTGCGCCGCGCCTACCCGGACCAGCTCACCTGCCTGTTTTCACCGCAGCACGGGTTCTACAGCGAAAAGCAGGACAACATGATCGAGTCGGATCACGCCATCGATACAGAGACCGGGCTGCCGGTCCATTCCCTCTACGGCGAGACCCGCAAGCCTTCCCCGGCCATGTTCGCGGACATCGATGTGCTGCTGGTGGATCTCGTCGATGTCGGCACCCGCGTCTACACCTTTATCTGGACCGTGGTCCACTGCCTCGAGACCGCGGCCGAGACCAACACCCGGGTGGTCGTGCTCGACCGGCCGAACCCCATCGGCGGTGCACTGATGGAGGGCAACCTGCTGCGGTCCGACTGCGCCTCCTTTGTCGGCCGCTGCGCCATCCCCATGCGCCACGGCCTGACCCTGGGCGAACTGGCCCTGTTCTGCAACCGGGAGATGGCCATCGGCGCAGACCTCGAGGTGGTGCCCGCGCAGGGGTGGCGGCGGCACCAGCTCGCCCCGGACACCGGCCAGCCCTGGGTCTTCCCCTCGCCCAACATGCCCGCCTTTGCCACCGCCCTGGTCTATCCCGGCCAGGTGCTCTGGGAAGGGACCAACATCTCCGAGGGGCGGGGCACGACCCTGCCGTTTGAACTGTTCGGCGCCCCGTTCGTCGACCCCCGCGAGGTGCAGGGCGCCCTGCGCCCGGCCGACCTGGCCGGCTGCTGCCTGCGGCCGCTCTGGTTCGAGCCCACTTCGGGCAAATGGGGTGGGCGGACCTGCGGCGGGTTCCAGATTCATGTCATTGATACGGACCTGTTCCGCCCCTACCGCACCAGTCTCGCCCTGCTGCAGGCCCTGCGCATCCTCTACCCGGAAGGGTTTGCCTACAAGGCGCCGCCCTACGAGTACGAGTTCGAGCGTCTGCCCATGGACCTGCTCATCGGTGACCGCAAGGTCCGGGAGGGGCTGGAGAGCGGCCTACCCGTGGCCGATCTGGAGGCCGCCTGGCAGGATGAACTGGCGGACTACCGCCAGCGCTGTTCCCCCCTTTTCCTTTACGATTAGGGCGAAGTGCGGTATGGTCCGCTCCTTCCGGCCGGGTGATCTGTGCGCGCTTGCAGTCGTCCGCACCGGTCTCCGGTTGCCTTGCCATTCCCTGCACCTTTCGGAGTTTTTTTAACCGTGTCCCACGAACAGACTCTGCAGCAGCTCGCCGACCTGGTGGGAGGCAGCGTGGTCGGCGACCCGCAGCTCGTCGTCCGCGGCCTCAACGGCATCGATCAGGCCGGCCCCGGTGAAATCACCTTTCTCCTCGACACCCGCAAGCTGCCCCTGCCGGACGGCTGCCGGGCCAGCGCCTGCATCGTGCCCACCGGCTGCGCGCCGCTGGCCATGTCGACCCTTGTCACCGACCAGCCCGCGGTGGCCGCCGCCCGCATCCACGCCCGCCTGCTCGCCCGGCCGTTCGCGGCCAGCGGCGTGCACCCGAGCGCGGTGATCGGCAGCGACTGTGTCATTCCGGCCCAGGTGAGCATCGGTCCGCTGGTCTGCCTGGGCGACCGGGTGGTGCTCGGCGAGCGGGTGACCATCCATCCCGGAGTGGTGATCGGCAGCGACACCACCATCGGCGACGACACCGTCCTCCACGCCAACGTCACCATCGCTGAACGCTGCTCCATCGGCAACCGGGTGATCCTCCACCACGGGGCGGTGATCGGCAGCGACGGCTTCGGCTTTGCCACCGACAACCGCGGCGTGCATCATCGCAAACCGCAGGTCGGCACGGTACGCCTCGACGACGACGTGGAGGTCGGCGCCAATTCCTGCGTGGACCGGGCCGCCTTCGGCACCACCTGGGTCAAGTCCGGGGTGAAGATCGACAACCTGGTCATGGTCGGCCACAACGTGGTCATCGGCGAGAACTCCATCCTCGTGGCCCAGACCGGCATCGCCGGCAGCACCACGCTCGGCCGCAACGTGGTGCTCGGCGCCAAGGCCGGGGTTGCCGGCCACCTGCACATCGGCGACCGGGTCATGGCCGCGGCCATGAGCGGCATCCACAATGACCAGCCCGCCGGCGCCATCGTCGGCGGCACCCCGGCCATCGAGGCCAGGAACTGGGCCCGGGCCGCCGCCGCCTTCAGCCGCCTGCCGGAACTGGTCAAGGAGTCACGACGGCTGCGCCGGGAGGTCGACCGGCTCAGTGCGCTGCTCGAACAGACGGCACAATCGCACGGAGAGAAAAAATGACAGCACCGGACATTCAACTGCCCCTGGACAGCAAGGCGATCATGGCCATCCTGCCGCACCGCTACCCCTTTCTGCTGGTGGACCGCATCATCGAGCTGGACAAGGGTAAATCGGCGACCGGCCTGAAGAACGTCACCATCAGCGAACCGTTTTTCCAGGGGCATTTCCCCGGTGAGCCGGTGATGCCCGGGGTGCTCATTCTCGAGGGCATGGCCCAGACCGGCGGGCTGCTCGCCTGCCTGTCCGACCCGGCCATGGTCGGCCGGCTGATCTATTTCGCCGGAGTGGACAACGCCCGCTTCCGCCGGGTGGTGCGGCCGGGCGACCAGCTGCTCTACAAGCTGGAGATGGTCAGACAGAAGGGCAAGGTCACCAAGATGGCCGGCAAGGCCTACGTGGACGACCAACTGGTCACCGAGGCCAACCTGATGGCCAGCTTCGCCTGAGACCGCGGCCGGACCAGCGCATCGTCCACCCCATTCAACCACAGGGATTTTTCCACCCATGAGCATACACCCCACCGCGGTCATCGACCGCACCGCCGAGATCGACCCCTCGGCGACCATCGGGCCCTACGCCTTCATCGACGGCCCGGTGCGGATCGGCCCGCGCAGCCGCATCGGCGCGCACACTGTGGTTTCCGGCCATACCACCATGGGCGCGGACAACGACATCGGATCGTTCTGTTCCATCGGTGCGCCGCCCCAGGACATCCACTACAAAGGCGAGCCCACCGAATTGATCATCGGTGACGGTAACCAGATCCGCGAGTACGTGTCCATCCATCGGGCCACGGTCAAGGCCGGCGGCAAGACCCTGATCGGCCACCGCAACATGATCA
>JAGODN010000292.1 GCA_017998195.1 Desulfobulbus sp.
GTTTCCGCTTCGGCCAGGAGATGGCCGCCGCCCATCCGCAGGTGCGCTTCCTGTTCATGACCTACTACAACATCCTGTTCAAGTACGGCGAGACCGCCTTTCTCCAGCGAACCCGGGACATCGGTTTCTGCGGCACCATCGTCCCCGACCTGCCGCCCGAGGAGGGCGCCACCTACCTGGCCACCAGCCGCGAACTGGGCCTGGCGCCGGTGCAGTTCTTCGCGCCCACCAGTTCGGACGAGCGCATGCGCGAGGTGGCCGCCCAGGGCGCGGGATTCATCTACTGCGTCGCCCGGCGCGGCGTCACCGGCAAGCAGACCACCTTCGACGCCAGCCTGGACGACTACCTGGCGCGCTGCCGCCGGGCCACCGACCTGCCGTTGGCGGTGGGCTTCGGCATCAGCAGCCGCGAGGACGTGGCCCTGCTCACCGGCAAGGCCGACATGGCGGTGATCGGCACCGCCACCATCAAGCTGGTCGACGCCCAGGGGCCGGCGGCGGTCGGCCCGTTCATCGCCGGCCTGCGCGACCGCGCCTGAGCCGCCGGCCTCCGTTTTTTCCCGTGGTGCGGCGCCGGCGGCCGCCCGGGCCGCTATCCATCAGGAACACCAGCCATGACCACCGACATCAACGACCAACTCGGCACAGCCGAGGTCCTCTGGGACCTGCGCGCCCTCTACCCGTCCGCAGACGACCCTGCACTCCGCCGTGATAGGGATCGCTGCCGCCAGCAGGCCGAGCAACTGGCCGCGGGCTTCGCCGGCCGGGTGGCGGAACTCGATGCAGCCGGGCTCCACCGGCTGGTCGGCGACCTGGAGCAACTGGACTGCCTGCTCGCCCGGCTCGAGGCCTTTGCCTTTCTCCGCTTCATCACCCGCACCGGCGATGCGGTCGCCTCGGCCCTGCTCCAGCAGGTGGAGGAACTCGCCGCCCGGGTCGGCCGACTGACCGTGTTTTTCCCGCTCGAGTGGAACCGCATCGACGCCGTCCGGGCCGATGCCCTGCTTGGCCGGCCGGAACTCGAGCGGTATCGCCACTACCTGCGCGCCCTGCGCCGGTTCGCCCCGCACCAGTTGGGCACCGCCGAGGAGGAACTGCTCCAGGAACTCAAGCCGGTGGGGCGGAGCGCCTGGAACCTGCTGTTCGAGAAGCTGTTCGGCCAGCTGCGCTTCGGCGCCGGCGGCCGCACCGAGGAGGAGGTGCTCAGCGACCTCCACCACCCGGACCGGGCGGTGCGCCGCACCGGCGCGGACGAGTTGACCGCGGGCCTGCGCCGGAACCTCCACCTGCTCACCCACATCAACAATACCCTGGCGGCGGAGAAGATGATCGACGACCGGCTGCGGCGCTACCCGTCCTGGATCAGCGCCCGCAACCTGGCCAACGAACTCGAGGACCGCACCGTGGACACCCTGGTGACCGCGGTCACCGCCCGCTCGGATATCGCTCACCGCTACTACGTCCGCAAGCGCGAGCTGCTCGGCGTGGACGAGCTGTTCGACTACGACCGCTACGCGCCGGTGCCCGGCGGCGAGGCAGGGCAGGTCGGCTGGGACCGGTGCCGGGAGATCGTGCTCGCCGCCTTTGCCGACTTCTCACCGGAGATGGGGACCATTGCCGAACGGTTCTTCACGGAAGGCTGGATCCACGCCCCGGTGCTGGCGGGCAAGCGGGGCGGGGCCTTTGCCCACCCCTGCGTGCCCGAGGCACATCCGTATATCCTGGTCAACTACACCGGCAACCTGCGCGACGTGGCCACCGTGGCCCACGAACTCGGCCACGGCGTGCACCAGCACCTGGCCGCGGCGCAGGGGTTCTACAACAGCGACACGCCGCTGGTGCTGGCCGAGACCGCCTCGGTGTTCGCCGAACTGCTCGTGTTCAAGGCCCAGGTGGGGCTGATCGCGAGCCCGGAGGCGCGCCGGGCCTTTGTCTGCCAGAAGCTCGAGTCGATCTTTGCCACCGTCTTCCGTCAGGTGGCCATGCACCGCTTCGAGGCGGCCGTGCATGAACATCGGCGGGAGCAGGGCGAACTCTCGGCGGAGCAGTTCGGCGAACTGTGGCTCGCCACCCAGCGGCCGATGTTCGCCGACACCCTCACCCTGCGCGACGACTACCGCCTGTGGTGGGCCTACATCCCCCACTTTCTCGCCACCCCCGGCTATGTCTATGCCTATGCCTTCGGCGAGCTGCTGGTGCTTGCCCTGTACGCCCGTTTCCTGGCCGAGGGGCCGGGGTTCGTCGACCGCTACCTCGACCTGCTCCGGGCCGGCGGCAGCCGCTCGCCGCAGGAGCTGCTCGCGCCCTTTGCCATCGACCTCAACGACCCGGCCTTCTGGCACGGCGGCCTGGATATCATCGAATCGATGCTGGGCGAGGTGCTCGCCTGACGGGCGAGCCGTCACACCACCGACAGCAACCCTTCCGCCGCAAGGAAAAAGCGCCCGCCGGCCGCTGGCGGGCGCCTGCCCCTGACCGTCTCCCGGCCAGCCGGCCGGTGATTTTCCTTTTGCTTTTTCTCTTTTTTTTCCGCACAATTTCCCAATAAGGGGGTGCTCGCCCGCCCCCGCTGCACCGTCTTCGCGCCCCGCCCCCAGCCCGCCTTCCGGGCCCCTGCGGCGGCTTCGGGCAGGACGGCACGTCCCGGGCACACAGACACATGACGACCATCACCCAGAAAATAGAAGGTTTCTCGCTGGAGAGCATCCTGCAGATTTTCTCGCTCGAGAAAAAATCGCAGACCCTCCGTGTGCACAAGGAGGAGCGCCTTGGCCTGCTCGATATCGACCAGGGCGAACTGATCGATGCTGAAATCGAGGGGTTGAAGGGCCTGGACGCCGCCACCGAGATCCTCCTCTGGGACGACGTGCAGATCGAACTCCTCGCGTTGCGGTCCCGCACCCGGGCCATCGACCGTTCGCTCATCAACATGCTCCTCGAGGTTTCGCGGCTCAAGGACGAGCGCCGCAGCGCACTCGACGAGTCCGGCCAGACCCTGCTGGCGGAGGCCATCGACAAGGTGCAGTTGCAGCAGTACCGGGAGGGGCACCAGGATCTGGTCCGGTACCTGAAGCAGCACCGCACCGATGCGGTCGGTTGGGTCTGGTACTCCCGGGTGCAGGGCAACGTCGAGATCATGCGCAAGGCCCTGGACACGGCGGCCGCGCTCGACCCGGGCAATGAGCTGGTCCGGAGCGAACGGCAGAAATTCGAGGCGGCCGCGGTCCACCTGAGCGGTACGGTGGTCGGCAAGTGTTCCTTCTGCTGGGCCCCCGTCAACCGCACCACCACCACCTGCCCCTACTGCCGGGGGCACCTGCTCATCAGCCGGGAGACACTGGCCCGCACGCCGACCGCCGATCCGCGCTGCCTGGGCGAGGCCCGCGACCGCTACCTGCAGATGGTGCGGCGCTATCCGCGCAGCCTGGCCGCCCTCTATGGCCTCGCCCTGACCGCCTTCAACGGCCGCCAGTACCGCGAAACCCTGCTGTGCCTGGACAAGGCGGCGAAGATCGCGCCCGGCAGGAAGGTGTTTGCCGACCAACTCAACCTGCTGCTCGATCACCTGGCCCGTCGCTCCGCCGCAGACGCGCAGGCGGTGGCGCGGCCGGCCGTAGCGCCACAGAAAGCTGTTCAAGCCGGCAGCCGCCTGGTGCTGGTGGTGGAGGACAGCGCC
>JAGODN010000293.1 GCA_017998195.1 Desulfobulbus sp.
GGCGGGCGAGGAACTGGTGCGCGAGTACAGCCAGTGGCTGCCCGCGGTGATCGTCCGCATCGCCGCGGTGTTCAGTGACTGGTGCGAATACCCGCCGCTCTACACCCTGCTCAACAACTGGATGTCCGGCAAGCTGCTCGAGTCGCGCATCCTCGCCGGCCGCGGTCAGTCCGCCATCCCCTACATCCACGTCCAGGACCTGGCCCAGTTCTTCCTGCGGGTGCTCGACCGGCACCAGAGCCTTGCCCGCCTCTGCACCCTCAACGCCGGCCCGGACGGGGCGGTGAGCCACCTCGACCTGTACCGCCTCGCCACCCGGTTCTACTACAACCAGGCCCGCCGCCCCCTGTGCACCCCGGTGTGGCTGCTCTACCCGATGGTGCTGGTCCGGCTGGTCCAGAACCACCTGCTCGGCCGCGAGCCGTTCGAGCGGCTGTGGATGCTCAAGTACGTGGACCAGCAACTCGTCGCCGACAGCCGCCGCACCCGCGAGCTGCTCGACTGGAAGCCCACTCCGCGCAAGACCATCACCCGCCGACTGGTGTTCCTGATCGAGAACATGCAGCGCAACCCGGAGTTGTGGCGGAGCTGGAACGAGGCCATGCTCCACCGGACCGCCAACCGGCCCCAGCTCGTCCTCCACGAGCGGCTGTGCGCGGCCATGGACAGCGAGCGGGACGAGGTGGTCCAGCCGGTGGTCAGGTCGCTCTTGGCAGCGGCGGAGGGCGCCATCCCGGGCAACGGCCCGGCGCCCCGGTCGCTCGACAGCCAGGTGCTCACCTCGTACGTGCGTCTGCTCTGCCAGCTGATCGTCACCACCCTGCGCACCCGCAACCGGCCGATGATGCAGCAGTACGCCCACACCATCGCCTTCCTGCCGCTGAACGCCGGCCTGAGCAACGGCCTGGCAAGTTACACCCTCTTTCTCCTCGGTGACCAGCTGATCGCCCGCTTCCGCTCCCGGCCCGAGTTCCAGCGCCTCGCCCCCGGCGCGGACGACTACGTCGCCATGACCATCCACATGGCCATGGACCAGATCGAGGACCGGCTGGAACTGGCCCGGCTGCAGTCGCCCGCCCTGCGCGAGGAACTGCGCCGCATGGCGCCGCCGACGAACAACGCCCGGCTGGAAAAGGTGGTCAACCAACTGGAGGAGTTGTGCCGCGAGGCCGTCTCCGGCCAGTCCTGGACCAGCCCGCCGGTGGAGGATTGAGGCATGGATGGGCGGCGCCAGGGTGGCAACGACTCGCGCCTGTTGGCGCTTTTTTTCGGAATCACAGGGAATCGGTGAGAGATGCGCGCATGGTGGCACAGGATAACGGGCCGTATGCCGTTGACAGGCGTGAGAGAGACGGACGGCGACGAGGCTCCGGGTCTCGCTCTGGATGCGCTGCAGGCAACCATGCTGGAGGAATTCCGCGGACTGCGGAAGACCCTGCGCAAGCAGGCGCAGGCGGTCGAGGCCGTGCGCGACCGGCTGGACAGGGCCCCCGAGCCGCGGCGGAACGAGCAAAACAGCGAGGAGCTGATGCGGCTGGCCTCGGCTTTTTTCCATCTCGATCAGGCCCTGCTCGAGGTGACCGCGTGCTCGCCGCGGCGACAGCAGGCGGTGGCGCTGGTCTGGCTCCAGCTTGACCAGCTGCTGGACAGGAACGGTGTGCGCATGATCAGGGAACCGGGCGCCGCCTTTGACCCGCGGCTGCACCGGGCCGTGCTGGCCCGGACGCCGGAGGCGCGCGACAGCGTCGTCACGGAGATGCTGGAGCCCGGGTTCATGGTCGATGGCGCCGTGCGCCAGCCGGCCCGGGTGGTCCTCGGCCCGGCCCGGGAACACGAACCGGAGGCCCTGCCGGAATCCGGGGCGGAAAAGCCGGCAGAGGAGCAACCATGAAGGAGATCTGCTGCGGCATCGATCTGGGCACCACCAATTCGGTCGTCGCCTTGCTGAAGGGGGGCATCCCCCGGCCTGTCAACATCGAGGAGGGCCAGGCCATCGTGCCGTCGGTGGTGAGCTTCGACCCCGAAGGCGGGCGAGTCTACTTCGGGGCCCAGGCCCTCAACCGGTATGTGGCCTTTCCCGCGCACACGGTGAAATCGGTGAAGCGCCTCATGGGCAGGACCACTCCGGTGCAGGTGGGCGAGGTCGCCTATCTGCCCGAGGAGATTTCCGCCATGCTGCTCAAGCACCTGGCAGCGGAGGCCACGCGGGTGCTGGGGCAGACGGTACGCCGGGTGGTGATCACGGTGCCCGCCTATTTCGACGACGCCCAGCGCCGGGCCACCGTGCGCGCGGGCGAACTGGCGGGACTCGAGGTGCTGCGCATCATCAACGAGCCGACCGCGGCGGCCTTTGTCTATGAAAGCCCTGCCGCCGACGCCGGGGAGGAGATCATCCTGGTCTATGACCTGGGCGGAGGCACCTTCGATGTCTCCATCGTTCTGCTGCGGGGCGACATCAAGGAGGTGCTGGCCTCCTGCGGCGACACGGTCCTGGGCGGCGACGACTTCGATGAGCGGCTCAAGGATCATTTCCTGCGCCACCTGCAGCACACGACGGGCATCGACCTGGGCCATGATTTCGTCGTGCAGGTACGGCTCAAGGAGGTTGCCGAGCGGGTCAAGATCACCCTTTCCAGCCAGCCCTATGTCACCGTGAACGAGGTGGCGGTGGCCGTGATCGACGGTGAGCCGCTCAACCTGGCGCTGGAGGTGGCGCGGGCCGATTTCGAGGCGATGACCGCCGACCTGGTCGAGAAAACGCGGCGCAAGGTCGAGGAGGCCCTGGCGGAGGCCAGGGTGAGCGCCGGGGATATCGACCGGATCGTGCTGGTCGGCGGTTCGACCCGCATGCCCGTGGTCCAGGACATGCTGGCCGATCTGTTCGACCAGCCCATGGAGCATGCCGTCGATCCGGACCTGTGCGTCGCCCTGGGCGCGGCGGTCCAGGCCGGGATCATCGCCGGGGAGCCCCTGCGCCACATCCTCATCGATGTGGCGGCCCATTCCCTGGGCACCCGCACCGTGGACGTGGTGGACCCGGTGACCGGCGAGGCCGATTATTTTTCCACCATCATCCGGCGCAACACCCGTATCCCCGCAACCCGCTCCGAGGTCTATTACACCGTGGCGGCCAACCAGAAGCTGGTCGAGGTCGAGGTCTTCCAGGGCGAGAGCCCCTCCTGCAGCGAAAACACCCTGATCGACTCGTTTCGCTTCGATCTCAAACCGGCGCCGGCCGGTTCGCCGATCACCCTCGAGTACACCTACGACCTGCAGGGCATCGTCCGGGTCACCGTCAGTCAGAAGGGCTTTGAAAATAGCAGGACCGTGGCCGTCGAACTGCACAAGGCCGGGGTGAGCGGCGAGCACGCCGCGGTGGCGGAGAGCGACGCGCCGGCGCTTGCCGACAAACCGGTCAACTACCTTTCCCAGAAGGCCCGGCAGCTGCTGCAGGACAGCCGTCTTGCCCCCGCCTCGGTCAGGGAACTCACCCTGCTGGCGCATCGCTACGAGACGGCCGTGCGCAACGGCGCGGACGAGGGGCTGGTGGACGATCTCGAAGACGAGTTGGTGGCGCTGATGGACATGCTGGAAGAGGACCTGGACAGCCGTGGCTAAAGCGAAGCAGAAACGGGAAAAAAAGGAGCAGGAAAAGCTGCGGCGCGCCGGCCGCCAC
>JAGODN010000023.1 GCA_017998195.1 Desulfobulbus sp.
TCCTCCGGCCGCTCGGCCACGAGGAAGTCCGCGGTGGCCACGCCGGCGTCGCGCACCACCCGCTTGGTCAGCCCCTTGTGCAGGGTCAGGCTGAGCACGAGCGGGTCGGAGAAGGTGTAGGGGACCCGGTACAGGTCGAGCAGGGCCGGCACCTGGGCCTCGCGGCCAATGCCGTGCATCCCCTCGGCGATGTTGAACACCAGGTCCCAGCGGCGGCCGGCGACCAGGGCCGCGGCCAGTTGGCGGCCGTGGCCGATGCGCTCGGGCTGGTGGCCGAGTTCAGCCAGGGCTCCTTCGATGGCGTCGATGGTCGCCTCCTGGTCGAACTCGGCGGTCTCCTCCTCGGAGTAGCCCTCGGCCAGGTAGGCGGAGCGCAGGTCATAGGTCAGGCCGATGGTCAGGGACATGGGCATTCCCCGGGTGACGCGGAAGGAATCGGCTGCGGGCGCTCCGCACCGCCGGGCCCGGGGTAGCGGAACAGTCGCCCCTCGTAGTTGCGCAGCACGAGGCCGTCCGCGTCCCGGGCGACCACCGCCTCGGGCAAGAGCGGGATCTTGCCGCCGCCCCCGGGCGCGTCGATGACAAAGGTGGGCACGGCATAACCGCTGGTGTGGCCGCGCAGCCCGCGGAGGATCTCCAGCCCCCGGTCCACCGGGGTGCGGAAATGGGCCGAGCCCGGGATCGGGTCGCACTGGTAGAGGTAGTAGGGGCGGACCCGCATCCTGAGCAGGTCGTGCATCAGCCTCCGCATGGTTTCGACCTCGTCGTTGATGCCTGCGAGCAGCACGGTCTGCGAGCCCAGCGGGATGCCGCCGTCGGCGAGCAGGGTGCAGGCGCGGTGGGTTTCCGGGGTGCATTCGTCCGGGTGGGTGAAGTGCAGGCTCATCATCAGCGGGTGATGGCGGCGCAACATCCGCACCAGCGCGGGCGTGACCCGCTGGGGCAGCACCGCCGGCACCTTGGTGCCGATGCGGATGATCTCCACGTGGGGGATCATTCTCAGCCGGGAGAGCACCCGGTCGAGCTGGTCGTCCGCGAGCAGCAGCGGGTCGCCGCCGGACAGGAGCACGTCGCGGATGGCCGGCCGGGCGGCGATGTAGGCGAGCGCCTGTTCCAGCCGCTCCCCGGCCGGGCGCAGGGCATCGTGGCCCACCAGACGCGAGCGGGTGCAGTAACGGCAGTAGGTCGAGCAGCGGTCGGCAAGCAGCAGCAGCACCCGGTCGGGGTAGCGGTGGACCAGGCCCGGCACCGGGCTCATGGCGCCCTCGTCGAGCGGGTCGTCGGCTTCGCCGGGCGAACGCAGGGTCTCGCACACCGTGGGCACCACCGAGCGGCGCAGCGGCTGGGCCGGGTTGTCCGGGTCGAGCAGGCTCAGGTAGTAGGGGGTGATGGCCAGCGGCAGGCCGCTGCCCGTACCCGCTGCCTTTTCCTCGTCGGAAAGGTTGAGCATGGTGGCCAGCCGGTCGAGGCTGCGGACCCGGTTGGCCAGCTGCCAGTGCCAGTCGTTCCAGAGCCGGGCGGTGATGTCGGGGAAGTGTTTTTTTCGGAAGCTTTGCGTGGCCCGGGCGCGGAGTCTGGCCTGGGGCGAGGGCAGGCGGACCACGGACGCGGTCGCGCCGGAGGGGCGCCGGCACCGGGAGGTGCGGGCGTGACTGGGGTCGGGGGGCTCGTCGTCCCCCTCGTCGAAGGCCGGGGCCGGAACGATGTCCAGCTGGTCGGACGGCATGGTGCTGCTCTGCATGGTGGTTCCTTGCGGGTGGGAGAGGCCGGGCGCGCAACGCCCGGAGCCCGGCGACCGGACAGCCCGGCCACCGACGAATTCAGTGGCGCGAATATAGGGCTTTTGCGCTGAAACGCAATGGAAAAGAAGGCCCGTTCGACAATTATAAAATATATTTATTACAATAAGTTAACATTTTTTCCGGGCAATCTGCCGGTCCGCGGCGGCGGTGGTGCCGACGGGGCAGGCCCGGAAAGGGTTTGCGTGTCCTTGGTTACTGTCAGGCCGGGTCGCGGCGCCGCCGGAAAGCGGTACCCGAAGGGGCGTCCGAGGCCCTGCTCCGGCCGGAAAAAGAGACGGGCAAGGCCGAAGGGTGGGACTTTTTCCCGCCGGTACGGTATAGAAACGGGTTGTCGCGCCGCGCGTCGGGCCCGGCGCGGGCCGGAAGGAGTCCGGTCGCCCGGCAGGGACGACGCCGATCAGCAAAGGAGAGGGCATGACCGAGATCACCCGCTACGTCAAGGGGCAGGACCCGGACCGGGACGCCTGGCTGACCAATTTCTTCACCGAGAACCACCTCGCCTACGAGACCTTTCCGGACGCGGTGGCCTCGCCCGAGCAGCTCAAGTTCATCGTCCACCTCGAGGAGGGCGAGATCTATTACCCCTGCTCGGACGAACTGTTCGCGGCCATCATCGAGAAGCGCGCCGACACCATCCTCACCTCGGCCTACATCGGCATCTGGACCCGGCTGGAGCGGCTGGTCAGCGAGGTGGTCACGGACCCGTACAAGAAGCGCTACCTGCTCAGCCTCTTGACCATCAAGTACAACCACGAGACCTCGCACAAGGTGCAGCTGCCCGGCCGCATCGAGAAGCGGCTGCTCGGCATCTTCACCACCATCAGCGAGATCGACCGGCCGCTGGCCGCCGAGCGGGAGCAGGAGAACCGGCGGGTGGCCGCCTTCCTCAAGTCCGCGGACTTCGAGCGCTGCTTCAACTCGCCCGAAGGGCTGGAGATCACCGCCGACACCACCCTCACCGACATCGACCTGCAGCTTCACCTGCTGCGGTTGAAGCGGCTGTTGCTGCTCAGTTCCCTGCGGCCCATCTGGCGCCAGGACGAGCCGCCGGACCTGGCCACCATCTGCCAGGTGATGAACGCGCCCCTGGACACGCCCGAGTGGAGTTGGATCTGCAACTGGCTGCACGACGTCATCGCCGGCCGGCGCCGGCCCTGCATCCTCTGGGTGGGCGGCCGCTCGGGCGAGATCGTCTTCGACCTGGCGATCCTCGGCATCTTCATGAAGATCGGCATCAAGGTGATCCTCGCGGTCAAGCAGAACTTCTACTACCACCGGGTCTCCTTCGTCGACCTGCTCGAGGATCCGACCCTGGACGAACTGCTCGAGGACGCGGACCTGATCGGCGACCCGAAGATCAGCAAGAACCAGCTCCTCGCCCACCTGGACAAGGACAACCGGCTGCTCGTCATCAGCGACGGCACGCGTGAGCCGTTCAACCCGCTGCTCACCTCGGTCACCTACGCCCGCGCCTTCAAGGAGGCGGACCTGGTGGTCTACCGCAACCCCGGCGGCCGCGAGAACATCAACAACCACTTCCAGTTCACCCGCGACATCGTCTCCATCATTCCGGCCGACGACGGCGAACTGGACATCCTCCTCAAGACGCACCACCCGCGCGCCGTCCGCTTCTCGCGGGCCGAGTTGCGGCGCAAGGCCGAGCAGCTCATCGACATGGTCGAGCGGGAGAAGGCGGCGGGCAAGACCATCATGTTCTACTCGGCCATCGTCGGCTCCATCCCCGGCCAGCTGAAGACCGCCAAGGAGGTGCTCAACGTCTTTGTCGAGCACCTGCGCGACTCGCTCCACGACGTGGTCATCATCAACCCGGGCGAGCACTTCGTCGAGGGCATGGACGCGGACGACATCATGTACATGTGGGAGATCTTCCAGCGCTCCGGCAACATCGACATCTGGCGTTTCCAGACCGTGGACGACATCGTCAAGTCCTTCGAGCTGATGGGCAAGAAGGTGCCGCCCGAGTGGACCGGCAAGGACGCCACCTACTCCACCGGCTGCACCAAGGAGATGGAGATCGCCATGCAGATCCAGAAGCAGTACCCGGAGATGCAGCTCATCGGCCCGCCCTACGAGAAGTTCCAGCGCCGCAGGGAGTACGGCGTGGGCAAACTCTACGACCGCACCCTGGCCGGCAGCGAGTGAGACGTGCCGGGACGGGGTTTTTCACCGTCTTTTACCGAACAGGAACACGTGATGTCTAACGGACAGCCCGTCAGTTTTCTCGACGCCACCTACCGCAGGATCTATCCCCAGGACTTTGACTTTCGCCGCCAGGCCGAGGAGCGGCTCAACCAGCTGACCATGCCCCACTGGGCTCTGGGCGACCTGATGGACCTGGCCATCGACCTGGCCGGCATGACCCGCTCCCTGCACCCGCCGGTGGCCCGCAAGTGCCTCGTGGTCATGGCCGGCGACCACGGGGTCACGGCCGAGGGCGTGAGCCGCTACCCGGCTGAGGTGACCACCCAGATGGTGCACAACATCGTCCGCGGCGGGGCCGGTATCAATGCCCTGGCCCGCCAGGCCGGGGCCGAGGTGCGGGTGGTGGACATGGGCGCTGTGGACGATTTCGCCGACCTGGTCCGCGCCGGCCAGGTGATCGCCAAGAAGATCGGCCGGGGCACGGCCAACATGGTCTACGGGCCGGCCATGACCCGGACGCACGCGGTCATGGCGGTGGAGGCGGGGATCGAGGTGGCCAACCTGCTCGCCCCGGAGGTGGATGTGTTCGGCACCGGCGAGATGGGCATCGGCAACACCACCCCGAGCACGGCCATCGCCGCGGTGCTCACCGGCCGCCCGGTGGCCGAGGTGACCGGCCGCGGCACCGGCATCGACGATGATCAGCTGCGTCACAAGATCAAGGTGGTCGAGCGGGCCATCGCCCGCAACCGGCCCGACCCGAAGGACGGCCTGGACGTGCTCGCCAAGGTGGGCGGGTTCGAGATCGGCGGCATCGCCGGCCTGATCCTCGGCGCCGCCGCCCACCGCAAGCCGGTGCTGGTGGACGGCTTCATCTCCACCGCCGGGGCGATGATCGCCTGCGTGCTCGAGCCGTTCGTGCGCGACTACATCATCTGCGCCCACCGGTCGGTGGAGCCCGGCCACGGCGCGCTCATCGACAAGCTCGGGCGCAGGCCGCTGCTCGACCTCAACCTGCGGCTCGGCGAGGGCACCGGTGCGGCCCTGGCCATGAACGTGGTCGAGGCGGCGGTGCATGTGCTCACCGAGGTGGCCACCTTTGCCGAGGCCGGGGTGAGCGGCGCCGGCTGAGCGGGCGCTTTGTTGACGGGCGTGGTACAAAAAATTGAACTTTTTTCCGGTCGATACTTGACACCGGTCCTACACCGTTGTATCACAGTACCCAAGAACCGCTCTCAAGAGGAGGATTCGGTCCTGGCAAGGAGAACGACTATGCGCTATCTGCTTTTCACCCTCTGTCTCACATTCCTCTCAGCCCTTGCCCCGTCCGCCTGGGCCAACAATGCCCAGGCCGCGCTCACCGACGGCGCGGGCGGCCACGAGGTGCCGGGGCACCTGAGCGCCGAGGAAAAACGCTGGTTCAAGACCTTCTACGAAGGCAACCTGCTCGCCGACGGCTGGCACGAGATCACCGCCTACCTGCTCTCCAGGACACCGGAGGAGGAGCGGGCGGCCCAGCGCGTGGCGCTGGACAACCTGGGCCGGAAAATCGTCCTCGAGTGGGCCCGGCCCAACGACGTGCGCAAGGTGGACACCGACATGCTCCGCGACTGGGGCGGGGTGCTCAAGAAAACCGCCCGGGAGAACCCGGAGCAGCTGGCCCGGGTGATCGCTGTCATCGATCAGGAGGTCGAGGCCGCGCTCGACTGATCCGGGGTGGTGTTCGCCGCGCCCTCCTCCCCCTGTTTTTTCCCCTCGACCCGACAGAACAACACCCCCCGGTGGAGGAGCACCTCCACCGCCTCGGCCAGCCCCACCTGCCCCGCATCGCTCACCACCTCGCGTCCCGGCCCGCTCCGGCGGACCACCGCATAGCCCCGGGCCAGGGTGGCCAGCGGGCTGACCGCCTGCAGCACCCCGGTCGCCCGGCCGAACCGGCGCGTCCGTTCACGCAGCCCCTCCCGGGCCGCCTGCACCAGCCGAAAACGCAGTTCCTGCACTCGTTGCGCCTGCAGGGCCAACTGGTGCGACGGTTCCCTCCGGGTCAGGCGGCCGGCCAGGGCGTCCAGGCGCTGGTGCCGGGCCGCAAGTCCTCCTTTCAGCGCCACCTCCAGGTTCAGGGCGAGGTGATCGAGGCGCAGCAGCAGCTTGTCCAGCGGGTGGGTCATGGTGTGCAGCCGCTGGCGGGCGAGCGCCAGGCGCTGCTGCTCGCGGTCGATGCGGGCCGCAAGCACCCGCCGCAAGCGCAGGCGGCAGCCGGTGACCGCGGCGCGCAGTCCCTCCCGGTCCGGGGTGAGCAGTTCCGCCGCCGCGCTCGGCGTGGGGGCGCGCAGGTCGGCGGCGAAATCGGCGATGGTGAAGTCGATCTCGTGGCCCACCGCGCTGACCACCGGCAGGGCGGAGGCGCGGATGGCCCGGGCCAGGCCCTCGTCGTTGAAGGCCTGCAGATCCTCGATGGAGCCGCCGCCCCGGCAGAGGACGATCACCTCCGTGGCCACGTTGCGGTTGATGTCGGCGAGCGCCTGGATCATCTCGGCGGCGGCCTGCGGCCCCTGCACGGCCACCGGGCAGACAGCGATGCGCACCTGCGGGCAGCGGCGGCCGGCAATCTTGAGGAAATCGTGCACGGCCGCGCCGTGGGGCGAGGTGACGAGGGTGATGTGGGTGGGGAAGGACGGCGGCGGCCGCTTCAGGTGCTCGTCGAACAGCCCCTCGGCCGCCAGCCGCCGCTTGAGCGCCTCGAAGGCCTGCTGCAGGGCGCCGGCGCCCTGGAAGTCGAGGGTGTCGACGATCAGCTGGTAGTCGCCGCGCGGTTCGTACACCGAGATCCGCCCGCGGCAGACGACCTGCACCCCGTCCCGGGGTACCTCGGCCAGGTAGCGCTGCTGCAGTTTGAACAGCACCGCCTTGATTTGCGCCCCCTGGTCCTTGAGGGTGAAGTAGAGGTGGCCGGAGCGGGGTCGGGCCAGGTTGGAGATCTCGCCGGCCACGCTGACAAAGGGAAAGTTCCGCTCCAGCAGGCCCCGGATGGCGGTGCTCAGTTCGCTGACGGTGAGAATGCGGCGGTCATCCATGGCGGTTCAGGGCGATCCCTGCTGCCGGGAGTAACGAGGCGGGGCAAGGGCTTTTTGCGGACACATCTTTCTTTGGCGGATGCTTTTTTTGTCGGCGCGGGTATAATCTTCCACCTTGCGACCCAGTCGCACCTGTCCGGGGCCAGACCCGGAATTTCATACCAGGATCGGCCGGCCGAGCGCAACCGTATTCGCCCCCGGCCGTCCCGTCACCCGTGACCGTTTTTCAAGGAGATCCAGGAGCCATGGCGGAACCCAGCGCCTTTGACCGGGAAAACAGCAAGCTGCAGCCCCTGGGACCGCCCCCGGGCCTGCTCGATCAGTTCAACCTGCCGCCGGCCTTTGTCGCCTTTGTCCGCCGCAACCGGCGACCGCTGTCCATCGTGGCGGTGTTCGGCCTGGCGCTGGCCCTTGGCATCTCCGGCTACACCACCTACCGGGACCACCGCGCCGGCAAGGCGGCCACCGCCCTGGACGCGGCCCTGGCCGCGGGCGCCGGCAGCCGCGGCCAGCTCGAACAGGTGGCGAGCGAATTCGCCGCCACCCCCTCCGCCGTGTGGGCGCGCATCGAACTGGCGCGGCTGGACGAGCGGGAGGGCCAGCGGGCCGCGGCCATCGCCAGGTATGAGGCGGTCAACAGCGGCCTGGGCAGCGGTTCGCTCGTCAAACCGCTCGTGCTCATCAAGCTGGCCGGCCTGTTCGAGCAGGACAAACAGTGGGACCGGGCGCTTGCCCTGTACAACGAACTGGCCGCCATCGAGGGCTTCGCCGCCGAGGCCAGCCGCGCCCAGGGCCGGGTCAACGAACAGGCGGGCCGCAAGGCCGAGGCCGCAGCGGCCTACGCCAAATTTCTCGAACTCACCGCGCCCGCGGACGGCCAGGCCAAGGCGGACCCGGAGCGGGACATGATCCGCTTCAAACTCAACCAGCTGAAAAAATAATGGACATCATCCAGAGCCCGGCAGAGATGCAGCAATGGGCCGGGGCGCAGGCCCTGGCCAGCCAGAGTGTCGCCCTGGTGCCGACCATGGGCTTCTTCCACGAGGGCCACCTGAGCCTGATGCGCATGGCCGCCAAACTCTGCGACCTGGTGGTGGTCAGCCTGTTCGTCAACCCGACCCAGTTCGGGCCCAACGAGGACCTCGACCGCTACCCGCGCGACTTCGAACGGGACATGGAGCTGGTGCGGCGGGAGCGGGTGGCCGTGGTGTTCGCGCCCACCCCGGCGCTCATGTACCCGCCCGGTTTCCAGACCGAGGTGCGGGTGCGCGACCTGGCCACCCACCTGTGCGGCCGCAGCAGGCCGGTCCATTTCGCCGGCGTGGCCACGGTGGTCACCAAGCTGTTCAACATCGTCCAGCCCGACGTGGCGGTGTTCGGCGAGAAGGATTTCCAGCAGCTGGCGATCATCCGCCGCATGGTCGCGGACCTGAACATCCCGGTGCGCATCGTCGGCCACCCCATTGTCCGTGAAGCGGACGGGCTGGCCATGAGTTCCCGCAACGCCAACCTCGACCCGGCCAACCGGGCCGCGGCGCTCAGCCTGTCCACCGGCCTGCAGCTGGCCCGGGAAAAGGCGCGGGCAGGGGTGAGAGAAACCGCCGAGCTGGCCCGGCTGGTGACCGCCCACATCCACGCCCATTCCGGCACCAGGATCGATTACGCCAGCTTCATCGACAGCGAGACCCTGGAGGAGGTGGACCGGGTGGACGAGCGCACCGTGCTCGCCCTGGCGGTCCACATCGACGACCGGGTGCGGCTCATTGACAACGGTTTCGTCCTGCCCCGGCCGACCCTCTGAGGTCGTCCCGGAGTTCCCTGAACAGGCCCGCCGCCGGCACACCGGCTGCGGGCCTGCTGTTCTTCAAGAGAGGTGATATCGTGCCTGGTTTCGAGATTTTCGGGAAAGAGGAAAAAGAGCAGGTGGTCGAGGTGCTGGACAGCGGCGTGCTCTTCCGCTACGAGTTCGCCGCCCAGCGCAACGGCGTGTGGAAGGTGGCCGAGTTCGAGCGCGCCTTTGCCGCCTACACCGGCGCCGCCCACGCCCAGGCGGTCACCTCGGGCACGGCCGCGCTCAAAGTGGCCCTGGCCGCGCTCGGCGTGGGCGCGGGTGACGAGGTGATCACCCAGGGGTTCACCTTTGTCGCCACCTGGGAGGCCATCCTCGACTGCGGCGCCGTGCCGGTGTTCACCGAGGTGGACCTGACCCTGAACATGGACCCGGCCGACCTGGAGCGCAGGATCACCCCGAAAACCCGGGCGATCGTCCCGGTGCACATGATGGGCGCGCCGGCGCGCATCGAGGCGATCAAGGCCATTGCCGACCGGCATGGCATCCCGGTGCTCGAGGACACCGCCCAGGCCGCGGGCGGGCGGCTGCACGGCCGTCATCTCGGCACCTTCGGCGCCGTCGGCACCTTCTCCTTCGACGCGGTCAAGACCATGACCACGGGCGAGGGCGGCATGTGCATCACCGATGACGAAGCGCTCTGGCGGCGCATGTCCGAGTACCACGACCACGGCCACGACCACCGGCCCAACCCCGGCGGCCGGGGCGGCGAGGGGCGGCCGTTCATCGGCTTCAACTACCGCATGATGGAGATCCAGGGCGCCATCGGCTTGGCCCAGCTGGCCAAGCTGGACCGCATCGTCGCCGCCCAGAAGGAGAACAAGCGCTGGTTTGCCGAGGCGGTGCGCGTGCTGCCGGGGGTCTCCTTCCGCGAGATCCTCGACCCGGCAGGCGATTCGGCCACCTTCCTCACCTTCTTCCTGCCCGAGCGCGAGCAGTGTGACCGGGTCAGCCGGGTGCTGCGCGAGCAGGGCGCGCCCGCGGTGCGCTGGAGCGAGAACGGCTGGCACTACTACCCCAACTGGGAGCACCTGCTCGAGGCCAAGACCCCCTGCCACGGCGGCTGGCCGTTCACCGCCCACGGCAAGCGGCGGGTGATCTACGACCCGCAGGCCCTGCCGGCCTCGGCCGCGATCCTCGAGCGGACCCTCACCTACCAGGTGCCGATCCTGCTGGCGGAAGAACAGAAGAGCCGCATCGCCGCGGCCCTGCAGCAGGCGGCCCGGGCCTGAACCGTGCCCCCGGGCCGCCGGTTTGCGCGGCGGCCCGGGTCATACCGCCTCTGTGGCGATTGCCATCCCCGTGTACACGTCGAAGCGCACCGCCTTGCCCCGCAGCACATGGCTCGGGGCAGGGCCGGCCAAGGCCGGTCCCTTGAGCGGCCGCTTGACCACCACCTTGCGCGGCCCGGCCGCGAGCGCGGTCTGCAACAGCCGCGCCGCGTCGCTTTCCCCGTTGCCGGTTCCTTCCAGCAGCTGCAGCAGCTGCAACTCCTGCTTGACCTTGGCCGACTTGGACCGGGGCGGGAACATCGGGTCCAGGTAGATCACCGCCGGTCGTTCCGAAAGCTGTTCCAGGCCATCGGCGAAATCCGCCGCGATCAGCCGGATGCGGGCCGCGATGGCCGCGGTCCGGGGGAGCAGGGCGGCCCGCGCCAGCCCGTCCCGGAGCAGGGCGGCGACCACCGGGTTGCGTTCGCACAGCACCACCCGGAAACCGGCGGCCGCGAGCAGAAAGCCGTCGCGGCCCAGGCCGGCGGTGGCATCGACGACGAGCGGACTCTCGCCCGCCCTGCGCAGCCGGGCCGCCTGCACCACCAGTTCGCGGTGGGGCGACTGCTGGCGCCGGCGGGCCGCGGGCCGGTCGAAGTCCACCCGCAGCTCCCCGTTGAGGGCGGGGTCGTTCGGCCGGCGCAGGGCCAGCCCCTGCGGCCCGAGCACGAGCAGCAGCTCGGCCCGGTGCGGGTCGTCGATCAGCGGCAGGGCCAGTTCCCGGGCCAGGCTGGCGGCGCGGACGGGGTCCCCCATGGGTTCCAGCGAGAGGGCGAGCGGCAGGGTGGCGGACACGGCGGGCGAGTGGGGCGGCTGGAGATTTTGTTGACGATTGCCTTTTGTCGGGGCGCACTGTATCATGCCCCGACACTGCCGTCCAAACCAATGTCTTCCCCCGAACCCTTTGTTGCAGGCCCATCGATGAGCACGAGCCAGCCGAACATAGTGGCGATCATTCCCGCCCGTTACCAGTCCAACCGTTTCGCCGGCAAGCCGCTCGCCCTGATCGGCGGTCGGCCGATGATCCAGCACGTGGTCGAGCGGGCCCAGCAGGTGGAACTGCTCAGCCGGGTGGTGGTGGCCACCGACGACGAGCGCATCGCCCGCACGGTGGAGGGGTTCGGCGGCAGCGTGGTCATGACCCGCAGCGACCATGCCACCGGCACCGACCGACTGGCCGAGGCCGCCCGGCTGATCGGCATCTCCGACCAGGACGTGATCGTCAACATCCAGGGCGACCAGCCGCTCTTTCCGGCGGAGATCGTCGAGCAGGTGGCCCGACCGCTCATCGACGACCCCTCCCTGCCCATGTCGACCCTGATCTACAAGATCGTCCGGCCGGAGGAGATCACCGACCCCAACCACGTGAAGACCGTGTTCGACTGCCACGGCAACGCCCTCTACTTCTCGCGCTCGCCCATCCCCTTTCAGCGCGACCCGGGCGGCGCGGAGCGGCCGACCTACTACAAGCACCTTGGGTTCTACGCCTACCGCAAGGGGTTCCTGGTCACCTTCGTCGGCCTGCCCGAGGGCCAGTGGGAGCGGTTCGAGAAGCTCGAGCAGCTGCGCGCCCTGGAGTTCGGCTACACCATCCGGGTGGTGCTCACCGCGCACGATTCCATCGAGGTGGACACCCCGGGCGACCTGGCACGGGTGGAAGAGATGCTCGCCGCCCGCTGACGACCCGCCGCAGGGGCGCGTCCCCTTTTTTCCTCCCCGTACCAGCGCAGGGCTTCAATGGCCGAACGGCAGCCCCTCAACGAACAGCTCAGCCGCCTGACCGCACCGGGTTTTTCCGTGCTCGACGTGCTCGCCGAGAACAGCCTGGCCGAGAAGATCACCGCCATTGTCCTCGACAGCACCGCCTCCTCCTTTGCCCCGGCCATCGCGGCCCTGTTCGCCGACCTGAAAAAACAGGTGGCTGCCCTGGACACGAGCACCACCCGGGTGGTGGTGTTCGGCGGCGGCACCGGCCTGTCCAACATCGTCGGCGGCGACTCCCGCCGACCGGACTGGGGGCACCGACCGTTCACCGGCCTGAAGGAGGTGTTTCCGCGGGTCCACTCGGTGGTCTGCGTCACCGACGACGGCGGCTCCACCGGCGAGCTGCAGAAAGACCTGCCGCTTATCGCCCTGGGCGACCTCCGCCACGTGCTCATCTCCTCGATCCGTCGCGACAACCTGCTGCGGGAATACGGCCTGGACCCGGACGAGGCCGGCCGCGCGGCCACGGCCCTGCACGCCATCTTCAATTACCGCTTCATCTCCCCGCCGCAGTCCGCGGACCAGCTGCTCGACGACACCAGGGCCCGGCTTGCCGATCTGCCCCGGCCGCTGCTGGCGTTTTTGCGGGAACTCGTCGCCCGGCTGCATGACGACCCGCGGCTCGCGCCCGCCCTGCAGCGGCCGCAGTGCCTGGGCAACCTGCTGCTGGCCAGCGCCATCTACCGGCAGCTCAACGGCTCGCTCGGCGGCGCCGAACTGCTCGCCTCGCACGAGGTGGTGCGCACCGCCACCATCCGCGGCCTGGCCGAGCTGTGCGTCCGCCTCGGCGCGCCGTCGCAGGCGGTCCTGCCCTGCACCACCACCCTGGCGCAGCTGCAGGTGCTCTACAGCAACGGCGTGCTTGTCACCAGCGAGGAAAAGTCCGGCCGGGCCACCCGCGGCTACCCGGTGGACCGGGTGCTGGTCGAGTTCAACCGTGCCCCCTTTCTCCACCCCGAAGTGGTGCAGCTGGTGCGCGAGGCGGATATCCTCCTGTTCGCGCCGGGCAGCCTGTACACCTCGATCATCCCCACCCTCCCGGTCCCCGGCCTTGCCGCGGCCGCGCGCCGCAACC
>JAGODN010000024.1 GCA_017998195.1 Desulfobulbus sp.
GCGAGCAACTCGCCGATGCGGCTCTTGATCTCGCCGGCGCTGAGGCCGAGCGGTTCAAGGACGATGCGGATGTTCTCCTCCACGGTCAGCTTCTTGAAGACCGAGGGCTCCTGCGCCAGGTAGGTGATGCCGCGCGCCGCCCGCTGGTGGATGGGCAGGGCGGTGATGTCCTCCTCGTCGAGGAAGATGGCGCCGCTGGTCGGCCGGATGAAGCCGACGATCGAGTAGAAGGTGGTGGTCTTGCCGGCGCCGTTGGGGCCGAGCAGCCCGACCACCGAGCCGCTCAGCACCTGCAGGTTGACCTGGTCCACCACCCGTCGGTTGCGGTATTCCTTGACGAGACCGCGGGTTTCGAGAAACGACTGGCCGGACATTATTTCTTGGCGTCCGGCTGAATCACCGCCCGCACCCGGCCCTTGGTTGCCTCGTCCTGCTCGACGACGGACCGCTTCTCGTCGAGGTAATAGATGATGGTCTTGCCGGAAACCATGTTCGGGCCCTGCCAGGCCTTGGCGTTGCCCGAGAGCACGACCTTGCGCTCCCTGGCGAAATAGTCCATGCGGTCGCCGGTGCCGAGCCAGTCCTCCTGGGTGATCTTGACGTTGTTCTTGCAGATCAGCCGGTCCATCTGCGAGCTGGTCTTGTTGTCCTTGCCGCCCTTGCTCTCGGTGTAGAACACGGTCATCTCGTCGGAGCGGATGGTGAGCTTGCCCTGTTTGGCCTCGACATTGCCGATGAACACCACCGAGTTGTCGTTTTCCTGGGAGACCATCCGGTTGGCCTCGATGTTGATCGGTTCGTTGGAGTTGCCGGCGGTCGGCGCGGCGCAGGCGATGGCGGGCAGCAGGGCGATGGCGGAGATCAGGAGCGCGCGGCGCGCGGCGGAAAGAAAAAGTCCCATGGCATGTCCTCGGAAAGGCAAGTGAAAAAAGGATGGTTTTGGTTTCAGGTTTGTTTTTTGCAAGGCGCGGCCATACTACTTGGTTCCTGTTGAAATGTAAAGCGGTTCGGGCGCTCCGCCCGGCCGCTTTTGCCCGCCGGCACGAGAGAGCGGTTTACACCGGGGGCGGGCGGGGGTAGAATGACGGTCGTTTTTTTGGCAGGCACCGGTAACGGCCGACACGAGGAGAAGGCAATGGGAAACGGGGACAAGATGCGCGAGGAGATCGCCAAGGCCAAGGTGCTGGTGGAATCCTTGCCCTACATGCGCGAGTTCAGCGGCAGCACGGTGGTGATCAAGTACGGCGGGCACGCCATGGTCGACGAGGCGCTCAAGCGCAGTTTCGCCCTGGACGTGATCCTGATGAAACACATCGGCATCAACCCGGTGATCGTCCACGGCGGCGGGCCGCAGATCAACCGCTTCCTCGAGAAGATGCAGGTCACGCCCAGCTACGTGCAGGGCATGCGCGTCACCGACGGCGAGACCATGGACGTGGTCGAAATGGTGCTGGTGGGCAAGGTGAACAAGGAGATCGTCGGCCTGATCAACCACTGCGGCGGCAAGGCGGTGGGGCTGTCCGGCCGCGACGCGGACCTCGTCCAGGCGCGCAAGCTGACCATTCACGCCAAGCCCGCGGGTGAGGACCGGCCGCCGGAGCTGATCGACATCGGCCGGGTCGGCCAGGTCACCCGGGTCAACCCGGAGGTGCTGGAAACCCTGGCGCACCGGGATTTCATCCCGGTGATCGCGCCGGTGGGCGTGGGCGAGGACGGCCAGGCCTTCAACATCAACGCCGACCTGGTGGCCGGGGCCATCGCCGCGGAGCTCGACGCGGTCAAGCTGATCCTGCTCACCGACGTCGAAGGAGTCAAGAACAGCCGGGACGAACTCATCTCCACCATCTACCGCGACCAGATCGACGACCTGATCGAGGCCGGGGTGATCAAGGGCGGCATGATCCCCAAGGTCAACTGCTGCAAGTCGGCCCTGGCCGGCGGGGTGGCCAAGGCACACATCATCGACGGCCGGCAGGAGCACGCGATCCTGCTGGAGATATTCACACGCGCGGGCATTGGAACGGAGCTGGTGGCATGAGCAACGCGGATTGGGCGGACAGGGGCAACAGGGTTTTCATTTCCACCTACAACCGGTTTCCGGCGGCCATGGTGCGCGGCCGCGGCTGCCGGCTGTGGGACGCGGACGGCCGCGAGTATCTCGATTTTCTCGCCGGCATCGCCGTGTGCTCGCTGGGGCACTGCCACCCTGAGGTGAGCGCGGCCATCAGCCGCCAGGCGCAGACCCTGGTGCACGTGTCCAACCTGTTTCACACCCGGCCGCAGATCGAGCTGGCCGAGCTGCTCGTGGCCAACAGCTTCGCCGACCGGGTGTTCCTGTGCAATTCCGGCGCCGAGGCCAACGAGGCGGCCATCAAGCTGGCCCGCATCCACAGCGGCCCGGGCCGCTACGAGGTGATCTCGCTGCTGGGCTCCTTCCACGGCCGCACCCTGGCCACGGTCGCCGCCACCGGCCAGCCCAAGTTCCACCAGGGCTTCGAGCCGCTGCCCCAGGGCTTCGTGCACGCCGAGTTCGGCGACCCGGCGGCGATCGAACGGCTCATCCGGCCCGAGACCTGCGCCGTGCTCTGCGAGCCGCTGCAGGGCGAGAGCGGCGTGCGGCCGCTGGACCCGGGCTACCTGCGGGCGGTGCGCGAACTCTGCGACCGCCACGGCCTCTTGCTCATCTTCGACGAGGTGCAGACCGGCATGGGCCGCACCGGCACCCTGTTCGCCTACGAACAGCTGGGCGTGGTCCCGGACATCATGACCATGGCCAAGGCGCTGGCCAACGGCCTGCCCATGGGCGCCATGCTGACCACGGAGTCAATCGCCGCCTCGCTCGTTGTCGGCAGCCATGCCTCCACCTTCGGCGGCAACCCGGTGGCGGCGGCGGCGGCGGTGGAGGTGCTGCGGATCATGCTCGCTGACGGCTTTTTCGCCGGGGTCCAGGCGCGCAGCCGCCACTTCCTCGGCCGACTGGAGGAACTGGCCGCCCGTCACCCGGCGCTGGCCGCGGGCGCGCGCGGCCGCGGCCTGCTGCTCGGCCTGGTGCTCACCGATCGCGGCGTCGAACTGGGACTGACCATGGTCCAGCGGATGTTCGAGGCGGGTGTGCTCATCAACTTCGCCGGCAACGCGGTGCTGCGCTTCGTGCCGCCGCTCATCGTCTCCGAGGCGGAGATCGACCAGCTCGTCGACCGGCTCGACCGGGTGCTCGCCGACCTGGCCTGACCGGGTCGCGGGGAGCGTCAGGTCGCCGGTGGACGGACTTTCCCTGCTCGCCGTGGCCGTGGCCCTGGCCATGGACGCCTTTGCCGTGGCCCTTGCCGCGGGAGTGGTGCTCCGGCCGCTCTGCTTCCGCCCCTGTTTCCGCTTGGCCTTCCATTTCGGCCTGTTCCAGGCACTCATGCCGGTGATCGGCTGGCTGGCCGGGCTCACCGTGCAGGGGTTCGTCGCCGCCTGGAGCCACTGGATTGCCTTCTGCCTGCTCGTCTGGGTGGGCGGGCACATGATCCGCGAGGCCCTGGCCGGGGAAGAGGGGGGTGCCCGACCCACCGACCCCAGCCGGGGCATGACCATGGTGGCGCTGTCGGTTGCCACCAGCATCGACGCCCTGGCCGTGGGCCTGTCGCTGGCCATGCTCGACGTGGTCGTGTGGCTGCCGGCCCTGGTCATCGGCCTGGTCGCCTGCGCCTTCACCGTGGCCGGCCTGCTCATCGGCGCCCGCAGCGGCGCCCGCTGGGGGCGGCGGGTCGAGGTGGCGGGCGGCGCCATTCTCATCGCCATCGGCCTGAAAATCCTTCTCTCGGCCCTGTTTTTCGACCGGGCCGCGGCCGCAGTCGCCGGCTGATCCCGCCCGCCGCCACCCCTCGCTTCAATCCCTTTTCCGGACATAAAATCACTTTGCAAACCGGGTGTTTTTATGTATCAGTTACTTTTTTTCCACAAGGCACCAGCGCTGCGGCCGGCGGCCAGGGCAGCCAGGCAGGCGCGCCGGTGCGTACCCGGAGACTTGGGACGGAACCATGAGCAACCATCTTCTCGCACTGGGTGATTTCACTGGGGACCAACTGCGGGCGCTGATCGACCGGGCGCTCGAACTGAAGGCCGAGAGCCGCGCCGGCATCCGCCACCGGCAACTCGAAGGCCGCCGGATCTGCCTGCTCTTCGAAAAACCCTCGACCCGCACCCGGGTATCGTTCGAGGCGGCCATGTACGGCCTCGGCGGCCAGGTCATCTTCATGAACGCCAAGGAATCGCAGCTTGGCCGCGGCGAGCCTCTCAAGGACACTGCCCGGGTGCTGAGCCGCTACGTGGACGGCATCGTGGTGCGCACCTTCGGCCAGGAGGTGGTCGAGGAACTCGCCCGCTACGCCACCGTACCGGTGATCAACGCCCTCACCGACCTGCACCACCCCTGCCAGATCCTCAGCGACCTGATGACCGTGATCGAAAAGAAGGGATCGCTGGACGAGCTGAAAACGGTGTGGATCGGCGACGGCAACAACATGGCCAACTCCTGGATCGAGGCCGCCGCGGTGCTCGGTTTCCCGCTGACGCTCGCCTGTCCGGCCGGCTACAGCCCGGATACCGTCATCCTCGAGCGGGCCCGGGTGCGCAGCCCCCGGCCGATCCTGGTGCTGCGCGACCCGGCCGAGGCCATCCGCGGCGCGGACGTGGTCAACGTCGATGTCTGGGCCTCCATGGGCATGGAGGCCGAGCAGGAGCGGCGCCTGGTGCTGTTCAGCTCCTACCAGTTGGACAGCGAACTGCTCGCCCGCGCCCGCGAGGACGCCATCGTCCTCCACTGCCTGCCCGCCCACCGCGGCGAGGAGATCACCGACGAGGTGCTCGAGGGCGAGCGGAGCGTGGTCTTCGACCAGGCGGAAAACAAGATGCACATCCACAAGGCGATTCTCGAATCGTTCCTCGCCGGCCGCAGTCGCTGAGGCCGGCTCACCCAACCATCCAACTCCCCCGAGTTTTTTCAGGAACATCGCATGAGTGTAGAGAAAATCGTGCTCGCCTACTCCGGCGGGCTGGACACCTCGGTCATCCTCAAGTGGCTGGCCAACGAATACGGATGCCCGGTGATCGCCTATTCCGCGGACATCGGCCAGAAGGAGGACTGGGACAAGGTCCGGGCCAAGGGGATGGCCACCGGCGCGGCCAAGGTGATCGTCTCCGACCTGCGCGAGGAATTCGTGCGCGACTACATCTTCCCGGCCTTCCGCGCCAACGCCATCTACGAGGGCTCCTACCTGCTCGGCACCTCGCTTGCCCGGCCGCTCATCGCCCGCGAGCAGGTGCGCATCGCCGCCGAGGAGAACGCCGACGCGGTCAGCCACGGCGCCACCGGCAAGGGCAACGACCAGGTCCGCTTCGAACTGAGCTACCTGGCCCTCAATCCCAAGCTGACCATCATCGCCCCCTGGCGCATCTGGGATCTCAATTCCCGCCAGAAACTGGTCGCTTACGCCCGCGAGCACGACATCCCGGTGCCGGTGACCAAGAAAAACCCCTACAGCTCGGACGAGAACCTGCTGCACATCAGCTTCGAGGGCGGCATCCTGGAGGATCCGTGGAACGAGCCGGACGAGGAGATGTTCAAACTCACCGTCTCGCCGGAGCGGGCGCCGGACACCCCCACCTACATCGAGATCGATTTTGAGCGGGGCACGCCGGTGGCCATCGACGGTGAGCGGCTCGGGCCGGTGGCCCTGATGAGCCGGCTCAACGACCTGGGCGGGGCCAACGGCATCGGCCGGCTGGACATGGTCGAGAACCGCTTTGTCGGCATGAAGTCCCGCGGCGTCTACGAGACCCCGGGCGGCACCATCCTCCGCGCCGCCCACCGCGACCTCGAGACCATCACCCTGGACCGCGAGGTGCTGCGCATCCGCGATTCGCTCGTGCCGACCTACGCCCAGCTGATCTACAACGGCTTCTGGTTCTCACCCGAGATGCAGCTCCTGCAGCGGACCATGGACGACGCCCAGGCCACGGTCAACGGCACGGTCCGGCTCAAGCTGTACAAGGGCAACTGCATCCCGGTGGGCCGCAGGTCGGACAACTCGCTCTACTCCGAGTCGTTCGCCACCTTCGAGGAGGACGAGGTCTACAACCAGGCGGACGCCACCGGCTTCATCCGCCTCAATGCCCTGCGCCTGCGCATCCAGGCCTACCAGCGACTGAAATGAGCACATCCGACCGGCCCGTGTCGGGCAAGATGTGGGGCGGCCGCTTCAGCGAGGCCACCGCCGCCTCGGTGGAGGCCTTCAGCGCCTCGGTGCACTACGACGCCCGCCTCTATCGGCATGATATCATGGGCTCGCGCGCGCATGCGCGCATGCTCGCCCGCCAGGGGCTGATCACCGGCGAGGAGTGCGCGGCCATCCTCCAGGGGCTCGACGCGATCGAGGCGGAGATCGACCGCGGTGAGTTCGTCTTCCGGCCGGAGCTGGAAGACGTGCATATGAATATCGAGAAGGCCCTGACCGAGCGCATCGGCCCGGCCGGGGCCAAGTTGCACACCGCCCGCAGCCGCAACGACCAGGTCAACCTCGATTTCCGGCTTTACCTGCGCGACGAGTGCGATGCGCTCGACCGGCTGCTGCAGGCGGCGCAGCGGGCCTTCGTCCGCCGGGCGCGCCACTACCTGGGCGTGGTCATGCCCGGCTACACCCACCTGCAGCGGGCCCAGCCGGTACTGCTCTCGCACCACCTGCTCGCCTACGTGGAGATGTTCGGCCGTGACCGCGAGCGGTTGACCGGCTGCCGCCAGCGGATCAACATCCTGCCGCTCGGCGCCGCCGCCCTGGCCGGCACCGGGCTGCCCATCGACCGGCAGTCGGTGGCCGAGGAACTCGGCTTTGCCGCTGTCACCGCCAACTCCATGGACACCACCGGCGACCGCGATTTCGCCCTGGAGTTCCTGTTCTGCCTCAACCTGATCCAACTCCACCTCAGCCGCCTGGCCGAAGAACTGGTGCTCTGGTCGTCCAAGGAATTCGAGTTCGTCCGCATCGGCGACCGCTACTGCACCGGCTCGTCGATCATGCCGCAGAAGAAAAACCCGGACATCCCGGAGTTGATCCGCGGCAAGACCGGCCGGGTGACCGGCGCCCTGATGGGACTGCTGATGACCGTCAAGGGGCTGCCGCTCACCTACAACCGCGACCTGCAGGAAGACAAGGAGCAGGTGTTCGACGCCCTGGACACGGTCAAGGCGAGCCTCGCGATCACCGCCGAACTGCTCGACCACACCGAGTTCGATGTCGATCGGCTGCGCGCCGCCACGGTCGGCGGCTTCATGACCGCCACCGACCTGGCCGACTACCTGGTGCGTCGCAACCTGCCGTTTCGCGAGGCGCACGGGGTGGCCGGCCGGATTGTCGCCCACTGCCAGCAGCGGGACTGTGAACTCGTTGACCTGGAACTGGCGGAACTCCGCCAATTTTCCGAATTGATCGAAGCGGACGTGTTTGCTATCCTCTCCGTCGACGGCTCGGTGAACAGCCGGACCTCCGCCGGCGGCACCGCCGCCGTCCGGGTGCGGGAAGCCCTGGAAAAAGCAGAACAAACACTAGGTATGCAGCCATGACAAGACGCACGCGACCCTCCCTGCAGCTTTCCCTCGCCCTGACGGTCCTGATCCTGCTGGCGGTGCTCGCCGGCTGCGGCTACAAGGACAAACCGGTGCCCCCCAGCCAGATCGTGCCAAAGGCGGTGACCGACCTCCAGTACCAGCTCGACGAAAAGGGGGTCACCCTCTACTGGAGCTACCCCAGGGAAACGGTCACCGGCGACAAGCTCATCGACATCGCCAGCTTCGATCTCTACCGGGCGGTGGTGCCGGCGAACGAGTACTGCGAGACCTGCCCCATCCCCTTCGCCTCGCCCATTGACCTGCCGGGCGGCGCGCTGCCCGACAAGGGGGCCAGGACGGCCAGCTACCAGATGACCGTGCTCCGGCCCGGTCACCTCTACTTCTTCAAGGTGCGCAGCAAGACCGGCTGGTGGAGCGAGTCCGAGGACTCCAACGTGGTCAGCTTCCTCTGGAACACGCCGCCCATGGCGCCCGAGGGATTGAGCGTCAAGGCGGGCGACGGCAGGACGGTTCTCGCCTGGCAGCCGGTGCAGCGGCGCCAGGACGCCTCGCCCCTGGGCGAGACGGTCAAGTACCAGGTGCTGCGCAGCGTGGACGGCGGGGTGTTCGCGAAAATCGGCGAGCCGGTGGCGACCACTACCTACACCGACACCCGGGTGGAGAACAACCGGACCTACGCCTACCAGGTGCAGGCGGTGAGCGTTTACAAGGAGGGCGAGGTGGCCGGCGGCACCAGCCAGGCGGTGGAGGCCACGCCGCTTGACCGCACGGCCCCGCCGGCGCCGCGCACGGTCGAGGGACTGCGCACCGATGTGGGCGTCAAAGTCTACTGGGACCAGGTGCAGGCCGACGACTTGGCCGGGTACCGGGTGTACCGGCGGGCAGCGGGCGCGGACAAGGCGCAGCTGGTCGGCACGGTGCTGCTGCCCTACAACCTGTTCCTCGACAAGAAGGCGGCGGCGGGTACCCAGTACTTCTATTCGGTCACCAGCATCGACGGCCAGAACCCGGCCAACGAGAGCGCCAGGAGTCCGGAAGTGGTGGTTGGCGACTGAGCGGCCGGCGGCAAAGACCATGGATCTCATGCAGCCGATTCCCTTCTGGAAGATGAACGGCGCGGGCAATGACTTCATCGTCATCGATCACCGCAAGCCGCTCATCCCGGTGGAGCGGCTGGCCGAGTTCGCCCGGCTGGTCTGCCGGCGAAAGTTCTCGGTGGGCGCCGACGGCCTGTTTCTGCTCGAGCCCTCGCAGATCGCCGATTTCCGCTGGCGCTTCTTCAACGCCGACGGCTCCGAGGCGGAGATGTGCGGCAACGGCGCCCGCTGTGTGGCCCGTTTCGCCTACATGAACGGCCTGGCCGCGGCGCGCATGCGCTTCGAGACGCTCGCCGGCATCATCGACGCCAGCGTGGCCGACACCCAGGTGACCATCCGCATGCCCGCGCCTCATACCCTTCAGTTGGATTTGGAGATCGAGACGGCCGGCCGGCGAATGACCGGGCATAGCGTCAACACTGGCGTGCCGCACCTGGTGGTGTTCGTCGACGACCTGGAAACGGTCGACGTCGACGGCCAGGGCAGGGAACTGCGCTGCCACCCGCGGTTCGCGCCGGCTGGGACCAACGTCAACTTCGTCGACCCGAGCGGCGACGCGCTGGCCATCCGCACCTACGAGCGCGGGGTCGAGGCGGAAACCATGGCCTGCGGCACCGGCGCCACGGCAGCGGCGGTGGTGGCCGTCGCCAAGGGTCTGGCCTCCTCGCCAGTGCGCCTACGCACCCGGGGCGGAGTGGAGTTGGGTGTGCAGTTCAGCGGCGACGGGGCCTCGGCGGAGCACGTGCTGCTGCGCGGACCGGCCCATCTCGTCTACCGCGGCGAACTGACCGCCGAGGCGCTCGTCGAATAATCGCGTTGGCGGGTCGTCGTCAAGCCGGCGACTTCGTCCTTTTTTTGCAACTTGAACACGGAGTTCGCCATGCAGCAGATCAAGGGCGCCATTACCGCTCTCGTGACCCCCATGCGGGACGGCAGGATCGATGAACAGGGGTTGGTGGACCTGATCGAGTTCCAGATCAATGCAGGCATCCACGGTCTGGTTCCCTGCGGGACCACTGGCGAATCGGCGACGCTCGACTTCGACGAGCACAAGCGGGTGATCGAGTTGACCGTGCAGACGGTTGCCGGCCGGGTGCCGGTCATCGCCGGGACCGGCGCCAACAGTACCTTGGAGGCGATCGAACTGACCGAGTCGGCCAAGGCCAGCGGCGCCGACGCGGTGCTGTCGGTGGTGCCGTACTACAACAAGCCGAGCCAGGAAGGGTTGTACCGCCATTTCAAGGCCATCGTCGAGGCTGTGGACATCCCGGTGGTGCTCTACAACGTCCCCGGTCGGACCGTGACCAACATGCTGCCGGCCACGGTGGCACGACTGGCGGCCTTGCCGGGCGTGGTCGGCATCAAGGAGGCCTCCGGCAGCCTGCAGCAGGTGAGCGAGGTGATCCAGCTCTGTCCGAGCGATTTCGTGGTCCTCTCCGGCGACGACTTCACCGCCATGCCCACTGTGCTCATCGGCGGTCGGGGCGTGATCTCGGTGGTGTCCAACCTCATGCCTGGGGCTATGGCGCAGATGATGGAGGCCGCCCTGCAGGGTAACTTGGCCCGGGCCAACACACTCCATTATCGACTCTTTTCGCTCATGGGCGCGATGTTTTGCTACCCGAGCCCGGCGCCGGCGAAAAAGGGCTTGGAACTGATGGGGCGGATTGCCTCGGCCGAGGTGCGGCTGCCCATGACCCAAATGGATGAGGCCAGTTTGACACGGCTGCGGAAGGACATGCAAGGTGTCGGCCTAATCTGAGCGCCAACGACGAGGGCAGAACGTATGACCAGGGTTCTTGTGGCCGGGGCAGCCGGCCGGATGGGGCAGCGGATCATTCACATGGTGCAGGCGCACCCGGGGCTGGAACTGGCCGGCGCTTTCGAGGCGTCCACCAGTCCGGCCATCGGCCGCGACGCGGGGGCGATCAGTGGCTTGGGCGAGACCGGGGTGGCGATCACCGCCGGGCTGGAATCGGTCATCGACCGGGGCGAGGTGCTCATCGACTTCACCTTCCACACGGCGACCGTGGGCTTTGCCCGCCTGGCCGCGGAAAACGGTTTGGCCATGGTCATCGGCACCACCGGCCTGAGCAACGATGAACTGGCCGAGATCCGGATGCTCGCCGCGGCGCATTTCCCTTGCGTACAGTCGCCGAACATGGCCATCGGCGTCAATGTCCTGTTCAAACTGGTGGCCAAGACCGCGGCCGTCTTGGGTGACGGCTACGACATCGAAATCGTTGAGGCCCACCATCGCATGAAGAAGGACGCGCCCTCGGGCACGGCTCTGCGCCTTGGGCAGATGGCGGCGGAGGCGTTGGGCCGGAACCTCGACGAGGTCGGGGTGATGGAGCGCAACGGCATCATCGGGGCGCGCACCGACCAGGAGATTGGCATCCAGACGATCCGTGGTGGTGACATCGTCGGTGAGCACACCGTGTATTTCGCGGGAGCCGGCGAGCGCCTGGAAATCACCCACCGGGCCACCAGCCGGGACAATTTCGCCAGGGGGGCGACCCTGGCCGCGGCCTGGGTGGTCGGCCAGGCGAACGGCCTCTACACCATGTTCGATGTGCTCGACCTAGCCAATTTCTGATCCTGCCGAGGGGGGGGCCGTGCCCGCGGTTTCCCCTGCCGCTTCCCCGTGACCTCAACCCTGCCTGATGCGCCCGCTGCCGATCTGGCGGCGCCGGTGCACACCGCCTGTCTGGGCCTGGGCTCCAACCTGGGGGACTCGCTCCAGATCCTGCACACGGCCTGGGATATCCTGCGGGGCGAAACCGCCATCCGGGCCGTCCGCCTGTCCGCCCCGTACCGCAGTGACCCGCTCGGCATGCAGAGCGTCCACCGCTTTGTCAATGCGGCGGCCCTGATCCACACCGAACTCGCGCCGTTCACCCTGTTGGCGCGGCTGCAGCGGATCGAGTCGCGATGCGGCCGGACCCGCCCGTCCCGCGGAGCGGCAGGCTACCAGGATCGGACCCTGGACTTGGACCTGCTCTTCTATGACGATCTGGTCTTCCGCACAGCCAAACTGACCCTGCCCCATCCGCGCCTGCACGAACGCCTCTTCGTGCTCGCGCCACTCGCCGAAATCGCCCCTGAATGGATGCATCCCCTGCAGGGCCGAACCGTGGCCGACCTGCGCCGGGATCTGCTTCTGGCCGAGCCGGACCAGCGGGTCGAGCGGATCCGCTGGCCCTTTCCCCCGGTGGCTGCGGCCGCGCCAGCGCCGGCCTGAAAAAGTCCCTGGCCGGGAGAAATCGTTTCGACATTTGCAGGTCCACGGCTATAATGGCGCCATGCCGACCGTGGAACGACCGACGCCATCCCGCGCAGGGGGCAGAAGCGAATGACCCCGCTGCGCCTCCTGATTCTGGGTGTGCTGTTCTATCTTGCCTGGCGCCTGCTGCGCGCGGGGGTGTCACGCAAAAAAACAGACGTCGCAGGGGATACCGGCGCAAAGGACGAGGTCCGGCCGGAAGACGTGCTCGTCGAGGATCCGGTCTGCCACGTCCTCGTCCCCAAGCGGCAGGCTGTGCGGCTCCGCCGGGAAGGTGTAACCTACTATTTCTGCAGCGAAAAATGCTGTGACCAATTCACCGGGGAATCCGGAAAAGGAGAGCAATGAAGTTTTTCATCGACACCGCCAACATCGAGGAGATCAAAAAGGGACTGGCGCTGGGCATGGTGGACGGTGTGACCACCAACCCCTCGCTCATCGCCAAGGAGCAGCGGCCGTTCACCGCCATCCTCGAGGATATCTGCAACCTGGTGGACGGCCCGATCAGCGCCGAGGTCGTCAGCCTGGACGCCGACGGAATGGTCGCCGAGGCGCGGGAACTCGCCAGGATCAGTGACAATATCGTCATCAAGGTGCCGATGATCGAGGAAGGGCTGAAGGCCGTCAGACGGTTGGCCGCCGAGGACATCAAGACCAACGTCACCCTCATCTTCTCGGTCTCCCAGGCGCTCCTGGCGGCCAAGGCCGGCGCCGCCTACGTCAGCCCCTTTGTCGGCCGGCTCGACGATATTTCGGTAAACGGTCTCGATCTCATTGCCGATATAATGACAATACTGCGAAATTACGGTTTCGCCACCGAGGTGATCGTCGCCTCGGTCCGCAGTCCCATGCATGTGGTCGAATCCGCCCTGCTCGGTGCGGACATCGCGACCATTCCCTACAAGGTGATCGCCCAGTTGGCCAAACACCCGCTGACCGACATCGGGATGCAGCAGTTCCTCGCCGACTGGGAAAAACGTCAAAAATAACCTCGGGTGAGCTA
>JAGODN010000294.1 GCA_017998195.1 Desulfobulbus sp.
GCCGGCCGGTCCCCGGCCTCGGCCGCCCGGTGGATGTCGCGCATGTGGTTCATGCCGCAGAGGCCCTTCAGGCCGGATTCCTTGTTGAGCAGGGCGTCGATCGCCTCCAGCTCCATCCCCTTGTTCTGCTTGAGGAAAAGATGCAGGGCCGGATCGACGTCGCCCGAGCGGGTACCCATCACCAGCCCCTCCAGCGGGGTCATGCCGAGGGTGGTGTCGATGCTGCGGCCGTTCTCGATGGCGGTCATGGAACAGCCGTTGCCCAGGTGCACGGTGATCAGGTTGCACTCCTCGAGCGGCCGGCCGAGCAGGCGGGCGCACTCACCGGCCACGAACCGGTGCGAGGTGCCGTGGAAGCCGTAACGCCGCACCCGGTCCTGCTCGTAAAGCTCGTAGGGGATGGCGTAGAGAAAGGCGCGCGGCGGCATGGTCTGGTGGAAGGCGGTGTCGAACACCGCCACCTGGGGCAGGTCCGGAAAGATCTCCATGGCCACGCGGATGCCGTCCAGGTTGGCCGGGTTGTGCAGCGGCGCCAGCGGGATGTTGCGCTCCAGGGCCTCGATCACCTGCGGGGTGATGCGCATGGAGCCGCTGAAGTCCTCGCCCCCGTGCACCACCCGGTGGCCGACCGCGCCGATCACGGCGCCGTCCCGGAGCACGCCCTGGGCCGGGTCGGTGAGCAGGCCGATGGCCAGTTCCATGCCCGTGCGGTGGTCCGGGATGGGCTGTTCGAGCACGGTTTCGCGCGCTTCGGCGCTGTCCGGGCGGACGGTGTTCTTGAGCCGGCCCACCTCCTCGCCGATGCGCTCCACCAGGCCGACGGCGAGCACGGTTTCCGTGGCCATGTCGAGAACCTGGTACTTGATCGAAGAACTGCCTGAATTGATGATGAGTACGTTCATAACCTTGTTCCGCTCTGAGAATTTGACGATGTCGGCCTACTTGAGCTGCTGGGCCTGGATGGCGGTGAGCGCCACCGTATCGACGATGTCCTTCACGGTGCAGCCGCGCGACAGGTCGTTGACCGGCTTGTTCAGCCCCTGGAGCACCGGGCCCATGGCCACGGCGTTGGCAGCCCGCTGCACCGCCTTGTAGGTGTTGTTGCCGGTGTTCAGGTCCGGGAAGATGAACACCGTGGCCTGCCCGGCCACCGGTGAATGGGGCGACTTGAGGGCCGCCACCTCCGGGTCGAAGGCGGCGTCGTACTGCAGCGGCCCGTCCAGCGGGAAGGCGAGGCCGCGCTCGGCCATCAGCTGGCGGGCAATGGCCGTGGCCTCGACCACCTTGTCCACGTCCTCGCCCGAGCCGGAGGTGCCGGTGGAATAGCTGAGCAGGGCCACCCGCGGCTCGATGCCGTAGATCTGCGCGGTCTCGGCCGAACTGAGGGCGATCTCGGCCAGCTGGCGGGCGTCCGGGTTGGGCACCACGGCGCAGTCGCCGAAGGCCAGCACCTTGGTCTGCAGGCACATGATGAAGATCGAGCTGACCACCGACACCCCGGGCTTGGTTTTGACGAACTCGAAGGCCGGGCGGATGGTCTGGGCGGTGGTGGTGACCGAGCCGGAGACCATGCCGTCGGCCAGCCCCTTGTACACCATCATGGTGCCGAAGTAGGTCGGATCGGACATGCGGTCGCGGGCCACGTCCAGGACGATGTTCTTGTGCTTGCGCAGGTCGAAGTAGGTCTGCACGAACTCGTCGTAGTGGACCGACTGGGGCGGGTCGATGATGGTCGCGCCGTCGATGTTGATGCCCAGCTTGGAGGCCTTGGCGCGGATCTCCTCCTCCCGGCCGAGCAGGGTGATGTCGGCCACGCCTCGACGGAGGATGATGTCCGTGGCGTTGAGGATGCGCTCGCCCGTGCCCTCGGGCAGAACGATGCGCTGCCGGTTCTCGGCGGCCTTTTCCAACAGCGAATATTCGAACATGCGCGGGGTGACCTTGGTGGAGCGCTGCGACACCACCCGCCGGGTCAGCTCGGACACGTTGACGTACTTGCCGAACCAGCCCAGCGCGGTGGCGATGCGTTTACTGTCCGTGGGCTCGATGCGGCCGTAGAGTTCGTTGACGCTCTGCACGGTGTCGAAGGTGTGGCTCTCGACGAACAGCACCGGCACCGGGATGCCGGTCCAGCCCTGGATGAGCCGCTGCACGCTGGGGCTCAGCTCGATGCCGCCGGTGATGAGCACGCCGGAAATGTTCGGGTAGGCCGAGGAGATACGGCTCGCCAGGCTGGAGATGACGATGTCCGAGCGGTCGCCCGGGGTGATGATCAGGCTGCCCTCGCGGATGTACTCGAGGAAGTTGCTGATCTGCATGGCCGCCACCAGGTAGTTGTCCACCAGGTTGAGCATGCCCGGCTTGCCGTAGAGCACCTCGGCCCCGAGCCAGCGCTTGACGTCGTCCATGGTCGGGCTGCCCAGGGAGCGGTTCTCCGGGATCACGTACACCGGGAAGGACTTGCTGAACTGCTCCTGGCACTTGGGCCGGCCGGCGGTGTCGCGCAGGAAGGTGTCGGGCACCCGGTTGATGACGCAGCCGGCGATGTCCACGCCCATCTGCTCCAGGGTATCGACGGTGATGGCGGTCTGGGTGCAGGTCTCGTCGGCCGTCTTCTCCCGCCCGGAGATCACCGCCAGCACCGGCGCGCCCAGGTTGGCGGCGATGTTGGCGTTCAGGTCGAACTCGAAGCCCGGGTCCTTGCCGCGGAAGTCCGTACCCTCGCACAGGACGAAGTCGTACTTGGAGGCCAGCTGCTTGTATTTCTTGAGGATGTTCTCGTAGAGCAGCTCCTCCTGGCCCGAGGTGATGAGCTGCCGCGCCTGGCTGAGGGTGTAGGCGTGGGTGTCGTTGTAGGGGATCTGCAGCTTGAAGTACTTGAGGATCAGGTTGACATCGTGGTCGACCCGGCCGAACACGTGGTCGCCGATGATCGGCCGGAAAAAGGCGATGCTGCTGATCTCCTTGATGATCATCTGCATCACCCCGAGGATGATGGCCGATTTGCCGCTGCGCGCCTCGGTCGCTGTGACATACAGGTTGTTCGACATGGCTGCTCCCTTCCTGCGCCGCGTCCGCCGCAGGATGTACGAAAAATGGTTGGTTCCCCGGCCGGGAAGACGGGCGCTCCCCCCGCCGGCCGCAAGCACCTGTATACCTGTTTGCCGGTGCCTGCACAAGCAAGCGGGGGCGCGGTCCGATCACTTGGCCGCGCCCCCGTGCCCTTCCCTCCGAACGGGCTCTCAGTCCTTCAGTCGCTCGGCGAGCAGCTCCACCGTGTGGCGCACCTGGACAGGGGCGCCGTCCTGGTCCATGCCGCCGCGGATCTGCATGACGCATCCCGGGCAGTCCATGGCCACCACCGGTGCGCCGGTGTCCTTGATATTCTTCAGCTTGCGCTGGAGAATCGGCGCCGACACCTCGGGCAGCTTGAGCGAGTAGGAACCGCCCATGCCGCAGCAGATATCGCACTCGAACATCTCGGTGAGTTCGTAGCCCGCCTTCGCAAGCAGCTCACGCGGCGGCTGTTCGGCGCGCATGGTCCGCTTCAGGTGGCACGAGTCGTGGTAGGTGATCTTGCCCAAGCTCTCGCCTTCCTTGAGCGTCAGCCGTCCCTCGTCCACCAACTTCTTCACCAGGGTGGAGAAGTCGATCACCTTGG
>JAGODN010000295.1 GCA_017998195.1 Desulfobulbus sp.
TGGCAGGCCGCGGCGCCCGGGGGCGGGGGCGGGCGCGCGGCCGGGCGCGGCCCGCCGACCCTGTTGGCGACCCGGCATCAATGGCCATTGATGCCGGGTTTTTTTGTCACGGCAACGCGTACCTGTGCGGGAACCTATGGGATTTGTCGACGAGGCCAAGTTCTTTGTGAAAGCCGGTGACGGCGGTAACGGCTGCGTCAGTTTCCGGCGGGAAAAATTCGTGCCCAGGGGCGGGCCCAACGGCGGCGATGGCGGCAAGGGCGGGGACGTCTTTTTGGTGGCCGACCGCAACCTGCGCTCGCTCATCGATTTCCGTTACCGGTCCCACTTCAGGGCGGACAACGGCAGCGGCGGCCAGGGCAGCGACAAGCACGGCCGGGGCGGCAAGGACAGCGTCATCCGCGTGCCGCTCGGCTCGGTCATCAAGGATGCGGACAGCGGCGTTGTGCTCGCCGACCTGACCGAGCCCGAACAGACCTTTCTCGCCGCCGCCGGCGGCCGCGGCGGGCTGGGCAACGCCCGCTTCGCCACCTCCACCAACCGGGCGCCGCGCAAGGCTACCCCGGGGCAGCCGGGCGAGGAGCGCTGGCTGGTGATCGAGCTGAAACTGCTCGCCGACGTCGGCCTGATCGGCCTGCCCAATGCCGGCAAATCCACCCTGCTGTCCCGATTGTCGGCGGCCAACCCCAAGATCGCCAGCTATCCGTTCACTACCCTGGAACCCCAACTCGGGGTGCTCCAGTTCCCCCACACCGACCCCTGCATCATCGCCGACATCCCGGGGCTCATCGAGGGCGCGCACCAGGGCGTGGGGCTCGGCCACCAGTTCCTCCGCCACATCGAGCGGACCGCGGTCCTGCTCCACCTCATCGACGCCTCCACCGAGGACGACCAGCCGCTGGCGGACTACCGGGTGCTGGCCAAGGAACTGGCCGCCTACAACCGGGAACTGCTCGACCGCCGCCACCTGCTCGTGCTCAACAAGATCGACCTGATCGACGGGGCGCGGCTGGCGGAACTCATCGACCGGTTCGCAGCCACCGGCCAGGAGGTGCTGGCCATCTCGGCCGAGACCGGCCGGGGTATGGAGGCGCTCAAGGAGCGGATCGGCGCAATCATGGAAGCCGTCCGGGCGGAGGGAGGCGATGACCTTTCAGGTGAGTAGGGAAGACGGCCTGTTCTACCGGCAGACCCTGTTCGACCGGGCCCGGCGGGTGGTGATCAAGGTGGGCAGCGCCGTGCTCACCGGCGACAACGGCCTGCTGCCGGAGATCATCGCCAACATCGCCCGCCAGGTGAGCTTCCTGCAGGCCACCGGCCGCGAGGTGATCCTGGTCACCTCCGGGGCAGTGGCCGCGGGCCGCCGCCGCCTGGGCGTGGTCAAAACCGCCCACGAGGAACTGCGGGTCAAGCAGGCGCTGGCCGCCACCGGCCAGGGGCTGCTCATGCAGGCCTACGAGCAGGCCTTCACCGAGCGCTCGCAGCCGGTCGCCCAGGTGCTCCTCACCCACGCCGACCTCTCCCACCGCGGCCGCTACCTGAACGTGCGCAACACGATCCTCACCCTGTTCGAGTTCGGGGTGGTGCCGATCATCAACGAAAACGACACGGTCTCGGCCGAGGAACTCCGCTTCTCGGACAACGACACCCTGGGCGCGCTCATCGCCAACATGATCGGCGCCGACATGTTCATCATCCTCACCGACGTGGACTGCCTGTACACCGGCCACCCCACCGATGATCCGGAGGCCCGACCGGTGTACACGGTGGCGGCCATCACCAGAGACATCGAGCGCATGGCCGGCCATTCGGGCAGCCAGCTCGGCACCGGCGGCATGATGGCCAAGATCCGCGCCGCGCAGATGGTCGCGGCCTGCGGCGGCAGCAGCTTCATCGGCCCGGGCCGGCACCCGGAGATCCTCCAGGCCCTGTTCAGCGGCGAGCTGATCGGCACCTTCTTCCTGCCCGGCAAGGGCCGGATCAACCGGCGCAAGCACTGGATCGCCTACGTGCTGCGGCCCCAGGGGTTCCTCGTGGTCGATGACGGCGCCCGCCGCGCCCTGGTCGAGGGAGGCCGCAGCCTGCTGCCCTCGGGCGTGGTCGAGGTGCGCGGCAGCTTCGCCATCGGCGCGCCGGTCCACTGCCTGGATGGCGACGGCCGGGTGATCGCCGCCGGCCTGAGCAACTACGCCTCGACCGACATCGAGCGCATCAAGGGCCGCCGCACCGGCGAGATCGCCGCCATTCTCGGCTGCAAGGACAGCGACGAGATCATCCACCGCGACAACCTGGTGATCATGGGCCGGGACGTGCAGGAATAAACCACCGCTTTACAACCGGAGCGCATCCCGGCATAGTGGCCAGAGCCTGGCAGGCCAGACAATCGCGCCGGCCGGGACGAACTGACAACCACCCCGCAGGAGAGAGCAGATGGAACGCGCCCAGATAGAATCGATCATTGTCGACATGGCCACCAAAGCCAGGAGAGCGGCCCGGGTCATCGGCGTCCTGCCGACCGCGGTGAAGAACCGCATCCTGCTCGACGTGGGCGAGGCCCTGCTGGCCCGCCAGGATTTCCTGCTGGCCGAAAACGAAAAAGATCTGATCGAGGCCGACGGACGCGGCATCACCCCGGCCATGCGCAACCGGCTGCAGATCGGCCCGCAGGGCATCGCCGACATGGTCCGCGGCCTGCGCGAGGTGGCCGCCCTGGAGGATCCGGTGGGCGAGGTCAACGAGATGAGCAACCGCCCCAGCGGCATCACCGTCGGCCGCATGCGGGTGCCGCTCGGCGTGGTCTGCATGATCTACGAGGCCCGGCCAAACGTGACTATCGATGCCGCCGCCCTCTGCGTCAAGGCCGGCAACGCGGTCATCCTGCGCGGCGGTTCCGAGGCGATCCGCTCCAACCTGGCCCTGGCCGGGGTGCTGCAGGAGGTGCTGGCCCGCCACCGGGTGGATCCGGCCATCGTCCAGGTGCTGTCGTTCACCGACCGGGAGGGCATCGACGTGCTTCTCCAGCAGGAGGAATGCATCGACCTGGTCATCCCCCGCGGCGGCGAGGGGCTGATCCGCGCGGTCACGGAGAAATCACGCATCCCGGTGCTCAAGCACTACAAGGGCGTGTGCCACGCTTACGTCGACGAGGACGCCGACCTGGACATGGCGGTGCGCATCATCCTCAACGCCAAGGTGCAGCGGCCGGGCGTGTGCAACGCCCTGGAGGGTATGCTCGTACACCGCGCCATTGCCGGCGCCTTCCTGCCGCAGGTGGTCGCGGCGCTCAGGCAGGAAGGCGTGCGCCTGCTCGGTTGTGCGGCCAGCCGGACCCTCGCGGAAGGGATCGAGCCGGCCGCGGAGAGAGACTGGGGCACGGAATTCCTCGACCTGGCCCTGGTCGTGCGGGTGGTGGCCGACCTGGACGAGGCCATGGACTACATCGACCGCTACGGCTCGCGCCACACGGAAATCATCCTCACCAACTCCTATGCGCGCAGCCAGCGCTTCCTGCGCGAGGTCGACGCCTCGGCGGTGATGGTCAACGCCTCGACCCGCTTCAACGACGGCGGCCAGTTCGGCCTGGGCGCGGAGATCGGCATCTCCACCACCAAGCTGCACGCCTACGGCCCGATGGGACTCAAAGAACTGACCACCCGCA
>JAGODN010000296.1 GCA_017998195.1 Desulfobulbus sp.
TTCGAGCAGGGGCGGCGCACTCATGCCTGGCCCCCCGGCAGCCGGCGGTGCAGCAGCCGGCGCAGGCTGAGGATGCCTTCGGGCGCGAACAGCATCACCGCGATCAGGATCAGGCCGAACACGGCGTCATCGTAGGCGCCGAACACCCCGCGCAGGGAGAGGAAGGTCAGGCCCACGCCCATGAGCAGGGTGCCCCAGAGGTTGGTCATGCCGCCCACCGCCACCAGGGCGACGTAGCGCACCGACTTCATCACCGAGGCCTCGCTCGGGCCGATGCCGCCGTTGTAATGGGTGAGCAGCACCCCGGCCACGGCCGCGTACACGGCGCTGAGCACGAACACCCGGAGCTTGGCGCGGGCCGTGTCCACGCCCGCGGCCTCGGCCGCCTCCTCCGAGCTGTGCAGGGCCCTGAGCGCCCGGCCGGCGCGGGAGCCGATCAGGTTGAGCAACAGGAGCATGCCCACGAGCAGCACGCCCCAGGCCAGGTAGTAGTTCATCACCCGGACCGCCGCGCCGCCGCCGACCACCAGCGGCCCCAGGGGGCCGAGCGCCGGCACCAGGGTGAATGCCGGCACCTCGGAGATGCCGTCCGCCTCGCCGAAGTAGGGCGAGGCCAGGAGCAGCCGGTAGATGATGGTGCCAAAGCCCAGGGTGGCCATGGCCAGGTAATGGCCCTTCAGTTTGAGCACCGGGATGCCGATGGCGAGCGCGACCAGCGCGGCCGCGCTCACCGCGCCCAGGGCCGCGGCCCAGGGGGCCACCGTGACCAGCACCTCGCCGTAGAGGTCCTGGCCGCGGTGCAGGAGGCCGAGGGACTCGAGCGCGGCAAGCGGCAGCACCTGCTCCAGGCCGCTCAGGTTGCGGGTGGTCAGGGCCGCGGCCAGGTAGCCGCCGATGGCGAAGAAGCCGGCGTGGCCGATGGAGATCTGGCCGGCGTAGCCCATGAGCACGCCCAGGCCGATGACCACCAGGCCGTAGTAGGCGGCCATGGTCAGTTGGGTGAGGTAGAACTGGGTCCCGGTGACCACGGTGACGAGATGGATGGCCGCGGTGAGCAGGACGAGCGCCGCCAGGGCGAGGTGGGAGCGGGCGCGCATCAGAAATCCTTGAGCCGTGCCGCCTCGCTGGACCCGAACAGTCCATGGGGGCGGACAAAGAGGATGAGCAGCAGGATGGTGATGGCGATGGCGTCCTGGAAGGCGAGCGGCACCACGGACACGGAAAAGGCCTCGATCACCCCGAGCAGCAGGCCGGCGGCCACCGCCGCCCCGCTGTTGCCCAGGCCGCCGAGGATGGCCACGGTGAACCCCTTGATGGCCAGGGCGGTGCCGGAATCGTACTGGGTGTAGGTGATCGGGGACATGACGCAGCCGGCCAGGGCGCCGATGCCGGCGCTGAGCATGAACGACAGCGTCACCATGTTGCGCGTGCTGATGCCGCAGAGCTGGGCCGCGGTGCGGTTGGCGGCGCAGGCGCGCATCTCCCGGCCCACCGGGGTGGCGCGGAAGAACAGGTGCAGGCCGGCGACCATGATGGCGCAGGCACCGAGCACGAACAGCACCTGCGGCGACAGGTGGACGCTGCCCAGGTTCAGGGTGGTCACCTCGTTGCCGTAGAAGTAGGGCAGGCTGCGGATGGACTCGCCCCAGAGGTGCAGGGCCGATTCGCGCAGCAGAATGGAGATGCCGATGGTGATGATCACCATGCGCAGCACCGACGGGCTCTGCAGCCAGCGGATGAACAGCACCTCGATCAGCCCGCCCACGGCCATGGTGATCGCCACCGCCGCGGCCACCGCCAGCGGCAGGGGCAGCAGGGGCAGCAGCGAGATGGCGATCATGCCGCCGAGCATGACAAACTCGCCCTGGGCGAAATTGATGATGCCGGTGGCGTTGTAGATGATGTTGAAGCCGATGGCGACCACGGCGTAGATGGAGCCGTAGGTGATGCCGGCAAACAGGTACTGGAAAAAGAGATCCGGGCTCATGAATGGATGGCCATGCGGGCGGGCGCCGGTGGGCGTCCGCCCGCCCGCCTCACTGTTCCTGGTAGAGAATGAATCTGCCGTCCTTGACCGTCATCATGGCAAAGGAGTCGATGTCGAGCCCGTTGTGGTCCTCGGGCGAAAAGGAGAACACCCCACCCACGCCGGGAAAATTCTTCAACCCTTCCACCGCGTCGCGCACCCGCGCCCGGTCGGTGCCGGCGCTGCGCACCGCCGCGGCCACCATGTTGAGGGCGTCGTAGGCGTAGCCGCCGAAGGCCGAGGCCTGTTCCTTGTGGAGGGTCTCGTACTCGGTCTTGTACTGCATGAGCAGGGCCTTCTGCGGGTGCTCATCCGGCAGGCTCTCGGCCACCAGCAGGAGGCCGCAGGGGAAGATGATTCCCTCGGCGGCGGCGCCGGCCGCCTCGGCGTAGCGGATGTTGCCGAAGCCGTGGCTCTGGAACAGCGGCACCCGCCAGTTCGCCTGACGCATGTTCTTGGCGATGATCGCCTGGGCCGGGGCCACCGACCAGTTGACCACCGCCTGGATGGCCGGGTTGGCCTTCATCTTGGCCACCAGGGCGCTCAGGTCGGTGGCCTTGCTGTCATAGGTCTCGGACAGGGCCACGCGGATGGAGAATTCCGGCGCCAGCTTTTCCAGCTGTTCCTTGCCGGCCTTGCCGAAACCGTCGTTGCCGCTGGCCACGGCAATGGTGGTGATGGACTGGCGCTGCATCTCGGCGAAGATCTTGCGCGCGGCGAAGCTGTCCTTCTGCGGGGTCTTGAACACGTAGCGGGCCACCGGATCGACGATCACCTCGGCCGCGGCGCAGGAGATGAGCACGGTGCGGCCGTCCTCGGCGATCTTCTTCACCGCCATGGACTCGCCCGAGGTGGACGGGCCGATGATCGCCACCACCCGCTCCTCTTCGATCAGCTGCTTGGCAAAGGACACCGCCTTTTCCGGGCTGCCGGCCGAGTCCTTGACGATCAGTTCGACCTGTTCGCCGTTGATGCCGCCCTCGCGGTTGATGCGCGCCACCGCCATCTCGGCGCTGCGCGCCTCCGGCCCGCCGAGAAACGAGGCCGGCCCGGTCACGGCGAAGATCGCCCCCACCTTGATGGCGGCCGCGGCCGTGGACCATGTCGACGCCGCCAGCACCAGGCCGGCCGCGCACCCCAGGACAATCCGTCGCATTCCACTGTTCATGCTGTTCCCCCGAATGGCATGAAAGGGTTGATCAGTCCCGGCCGCCGGAGGGCGGCAGGGCGGCCGGCGGTGTGCCGGTATCTACAGGGCGCAGATCTGCGGCCCGGTGAGCAGGGTGAAGCCGGCCTGCTGCAGGATCTCGATGGCCCGGTCCATGTCGTCGAAGCGGAAGATAAGCACCGCGTTGCTGCCGCTCTTGTTGACAAAGGCGTACATGTACTCGACGTTCAGTTCGGCCTGGTGGGCCACCTTGAGCACGCTCGCCAGGCCGCCGGAACGGTCCGGCACCTCGACCGCGATGACGTTGGTCTTGCCCACGGTGAAGCCGCCGGCGCGCAGCACCTCCTTGGCCAGGTCGACCTTGTCGACGATCAGGCGGAGGATGCCGAAATCGGCGGTGTCGGCCACGGACAGGGCCCGGATGTTGATGTCGTTCTCGGCCAGGATGCGGGTGATCTCC
>JAGODN010000025.1 GCA_017998195.1 Desulfobulbus sp.
TTCAGGGTTGTGGCCATGTGCGTCGGACGCCGGGTGGCCAGTCTGCTCAGTGTCTGGCTGGGCCCTGGTGTCACCGGGATCCGCACAGTGGGGGCCCTTCCGGCCCGTTTGCCGCCCCTGTCCCACCCGGACCTGTCGTTCGCCTCCCTGCAGTTCGCAGTTGGCCCGGCCCTGGTCATCGCCATGCTGGGGCTGACCGAGGCCGTGGCCATCGGCCGGGCCATTGCCGTGCGCTCCGAGCAGTTCATCGACGGCAACCAGGAATTCATCGGCCAGGGGCTGGCCAATATCATCGGCAGTTTTTTCTCCGGGTACGCCTCGTCCGGCTCGTTCAACCGCAGCGGCGTGAACTTCGAGGCCGGCGCGAAAACCCCGCTGGCGTCCAACTTCGCCTCCCTGCTGTTGCTGCTCCTGCTCATCTCCGTGGGCTCGCTGGCCGCCTACCTGCCCAATGCGGCCATGGCCGGCATCCTCTTTCTGGTCGCCTGGGGACTCATCGACTTCCACCAGATCCGCCACATCTGGCAGACCAGCAAGGCCGAGGCGGTCATCCTGCTGTGCACCTTCACCGGTACCCTGGTCAACATCGAGGCCGGCATTTTCAGCGGTGTGTTCCTGTCGCTGGTGGTCTACCTCTATCGCGCCTCGAAACCGGAGATCATGGCCATGGTGCCTGCCAACGAGGCGGGCGCCTATCATTTCGTGCTCAGCCATGGCGAACCGGAATGCCCGCAGCTGAAAATAGTGCGGATCAACGGGCCGGTCTTCTTCGGTTCGGCCAGCCGGGTGCAGCAGGCCCTGCGCAACATCGAAGCCGAAAACCCGCAGTGTACCTCAGTGCTCATCGCCGCGGCCAGTTTCAACTACATCGATATCGCCGGTGCCGAGGCCCTGGCGGCGGAGGCGCGCCGTCGCCGTCGCCATGGGGGCGGCGTCTATTTCTATCGACTCAAGGAATCCATGTACGAATTCCTGCGCCAGGGCGACTACCTCAAGGATTTTGGCGAAGACGCCTTTTTTCCGGTGATGACCGATGTCACCAGCGCCATCTACTGGAAGCTCAATCCGGACATCTGTCGCACCTGCAAGATACGCCTGTTCGAGGCCTGCCAGATGGGCATTCTGCCGGACGGGCTGCGCCGGCAGCGCATCCTGCTGGCCACCGACGGCAGCGCCTTCAGTCACGCCCCTGAGAATGTCGCCGTTGCCCTGGCCAGGGATTTCGGTGTCAAGCTGGATGTGATGACCAGCGTCGACTCGCCGCTCTCGGAGGAAATTGCCGCGGCACGTCTGGCCCAGGCCCAAAGAAAAGCGGAGTCGGCCGGAGTTGAGTGCGAGAGCTGGATCAGCTACGGCAAGGATCCGGTGGAACAGGTGGTGACCGCGGCCCACAAGGCCCACGCCAACATGCTTGTCATCGGTCGTCGCCCCTTGCGCGGCGACATGAAGGAACGGCTGATCGGCGACATTGCCGAGCAGATCCTGATCGGTTCCCCCTGCCATGTGCTGGTGGCGAACTGGCAGGCGCAGCCGTGGCAGCGGCAGATTCTCGTGGCCATCGACGACAGCCGGATCAGTCAAACCGTGATCGAGGTCGCCATCCGGATCGTCAAGGTGTCCAAGCTGCCGGTGACCGTGCTCGCCGGCGTGCCCACCGAATCCCTGCGGGAGATGGCCGAGCAACTGGTGGCCGGGGCCCTCGAGGCGTTCGCGAGGGAAGGGATTGCCGGCAACTCCCTGGTCCTCTGCGACAAGACGCCGGACCGCGCCATCATCGATACCGCCGGCGACATCGGCGCCGACCTGGTCATCATCGGCAATGACCAGCGCAAGGGTCTGGCGCGCAAGATCGCCGGGCAGACCACCGACCGGGTGGTCCTGGGTTTGACCTGCGCCGTTCTCGTGGTCAAGCGCGCCCCTGAACCGAGCACCCTGGTGGCGGCGGTGCGGCAGCAGGCGTAAGTTCGCCTGTGGGCAGCTCTTCCCGAACAACTGGAAAGAGCTGCGACCGCGGACCGGGCAGCCTGCCCCCCGATGGTGCTCGCTCGCAGGCAGGCGCGGCGTGTTGCCCCGCAGAACAACAGCTGTCTGCTGACCGGGTCCGCGCCGATCCCGACCACTCGTGCCGAGAAGGCCCATACTGACCGGTTCGCGGGCGACACCCGATCTGCAGGCCGGGAGAGCAGTCCCCGTGGCAGCATACCGCTCCTTTTCGCCCGCCCGTCCGACCACCCGCCGACACCACTCCCGGTCGATGGTGGCGTCCCCCTGAAAACCAAGGCGCCGACCCACAGGGCCGTGCGACTGCCGACCCACGAGCCGGATACGATCAGGCACGGTTCCTGCAAAATTTTGTCGTATCCCGCACAAGCGGCCACACAACCACGCCCCCGTGGGCCAACGGGCGGGCAGCAGCCTGGCGAGCAGACCGCAGGCCCGCCCTCCAACCTCCGCAACGAGCCGCCATGAATCTCCCCTTCCGCTTCGGCACCGCCGTCAAAGTCTCGATTTTTCTCTTTTTTTATATTCTGGCTATCTGCCTGATGGGGTACATTTCCCACGACGACCTGGTGACCACCGAGAAAAAGCTGGAGGTGCTGGAATTTTCCTACCAGATCCAGAACGGCATCCTCGAGTCCCGGCGGCTGGAGAAAAACTACTTCCTCTACGGCAACGACGATTTCCTGCACGAGAACCTGCAGATCGTCAACACCACCATGGACATCTGCAGGAAGCTGACCGCCGGCGACAAAAACCTGCTGGTCAGCGCCAAACTCAAGGATCTCGAGGCGCATCTCGCCGCCTACGGGGAGCGTATCAGCCGCCTGTTCAGCAGCCTGAACAGTGCCGAACGCGACGCGCTCGTCGCCGACATCAGGCAATCCGGCAAGCGCATCTCCGACATCAGCGAACAGGTGGTCTTTTTCGAGAAGAACCAGATCCACCTGATGATCGGGCAACTCAGGCAGCAGCTCATCTCGTGGTCGTCCATCGCCATCCTGATCGGCATCATGCTGGCGATCATCATGGTCTACCTGGTGTTCAAACCCCTCTCCCTGATCAAACAGGCGGCGGAGGCCATCGCCCGCGGCCGGTTCGTCAAGGTCGACGTGCTCAACACCCGGGACGAGATCCAGCAGGTCATGGAAGCCTTCAATATCATGGTCAGCGAACTGGAGCGGCGGCAGGACCAGCTCATCCAGGCGGAAAAGCTCAGTTCCCTGGGCACCCTGACCGCCGGCGTGGCGCACCAGCTGAACAACCCGCTGAACAACATCTCCACCTCCTGCCAGATCGCCATCGACGAATTCACCTCCGGCGACGAGAAGATACAGCAACAGATGCTGCACAACATCGAACAGGAGACGCTGCGCGCGCGCGACGTGGTCAAGAATCTGCTCGAGTTCGCCCGCACCCAGGAGTTCGCGCCCCAGCAGGCCGCCCTGGCCGAGGTGGTCCACAAGTCGATCCTGCTGGCCAAAAGCCAGATCCGCCCCGACATCGGCATGACCGTCGACATCCCCGCCGACCTGGTCCTGCCCATGGATGTGCAGCGGATGCAGGAGGTGTTCATCAACCTGATCATCAACGCCACCCAGGCCATCGACCGGCAGGGGCAGATCACCATCCGGGCCGCCCTGGACGTGGCGACCGGCGAGGTGGTCATCGAGATCCAGGACAACGGGCAGGGCATCCCCGAAAAAAACCTGGCCAGAATCTTCGACCCCTTCTTCACCACCAAGGAGGTGGGGGTGGGCACCGGCCTGGGACTTTCGGTGGTGTACGGCATCGTCCAGCAGCACCGGGGGAGTATTGCCGTGCAAAGCAAGGCGGGTCAGGGTACATCGTTCTTCATCCGCCTGCCCGGCGCCGGCAGTCCAACCCCTTGAACGACCGCGGCCATGAACAAAAGAAAAATCCTGGTGGTGGACGATGAACCCATCGCCCGCGACAACCTCGCGCACGTGGTGGCCAAGGATGGTCACCTGGTCCGGGTTGCGGCCAGCGGCCAGGAAGCCGTCGACCTCCTGCGCGACGAGGAAATGGACCTGGTGCTCACCGATCTGTGCATGCAGGGCAGGGACGGCATGGCGGTTTTGAGCGAGGCCCGAGCCCTGTGGCCGGCCATCGAGGTCATCGTCATCACCGGCCACGCCACCGTGGACACCGCGGTCGAAGCCATGCGCCAGGGGGCCTAGCACTACCTGGCCAAACCGTACAAGATCAGTGAACTGCGGGCGATCGTCGACAAGGCCCTGGAGAAGGTGCAGCTGCGCCGGGAACTCAGCAGGCTGCGCCAGCAGGTGGACGCCAGCAGGGGGGTTCGCCGTATCATCGGCCAAAGCGGCAAGATGCAGGCGCTGCGCGAGACGATCAGTCAGGTGGCGCAACTGGACTGCAGCGTCCTCATCCTGGGAGAAACCGGGACCGGCAAGGAACTGGTGGCGCGCACCATGCACGAACTCAGCCCGCGCTCGGGCAAGCGCTTTGTCGCCTTCAACTGCGGCGTGTTCACCGAGGAACTGATCACCAGCGAACTGTTCGGCTATGAGCGGGGCGCCTTCACCGGAGCCAGCAAGGCCAAGAAGGGTCTGCTGGAGACGGCCGAGGGGGGCACCGTGTTTTTCGACGAAATCGGTGAACTCCCCCTGTCCATGCAGGTCAAACTGCTGCGCGTACTCCAGGAGCGCACCCTGCGGCGGGTCGGCGGCACCAGCGAAATCGCCGTGGATTTCCGGGTGCTGGCGGCCACCAACAAGGATCTCAAACGGGAGATCGAGGCGGGTACCTTTCGTTCCGATCTCTATTACCGGCTCGACGTGCTCACCCTGTCCGTGCCCTCCCTGGCCGACCGCAAGGAGGACATCCCCCTGCTCGCCCGCCACTTCCTGGCCAGGTACGCCCTGCCCGGCCGGACCGTGCCCGCGCTGTCGCCGGAAGCCGAGCGCCGGCTGATGCACTACGATTACCCCGGCAACATCCGCGAACTGGAAAACATCACCCAGCGGATGCTCATCGCCTGCGACAGCGACCTGATCGAACCGCGCCACCTGGTCGGGGTCTTTGGTGACGCGGAGGGCATGCCGGTGCGCGACCAGCGCCAGGACTGGCCCACCCTGGAAGAGTGCGAAAAACGCTACATCCTCGAGGTCCTCGACGAAGTGGCGGGCAGCCGGTCCGCGGCCGCGAAGATCCTCGGCATCGACCGGGTCTCCCTGTGGCGCAAGATCAAGCGTCACGGCCTCGAGCACCCGGACGCCTGAGTCCCTGCCCCGCTCGTCCCCGGGCTACGGCCCCAGGATGTAGGTCCGGTCGGTGAACAGGGGCTCGAGAATCTCCTCGGCCTGGCCGATCATCTGGAGGTGCACCCCCTCCCGCACGTCCACCTCCAGCGCCTCGATCTCCTCCCGGTTGGCCCTGGGCAGCAGCGCCAGGTACACCCCGGCCCTTTTCGCGGCCAGCACCTTCTCCCTGATACCGCTCACCGGCAGGATGCGCCCGGTCAGCGTCATTTCCCCGGTGAGGGCCACGTCCTGCCGCGCCGGCCTCCCGGTGAGCAGGGACAGCAGGGCGGCGAAAATGGTGACCCCGGCCGAGGGACCGTCCTTGGGGATGGCGCCGGAGGGAAAATGTACATGCATGTCGGAACTCCGGAAGAAATCCTCGTCCACCCCGAACCGGCCGGCCTGACTGCGCAGGAAACTGAGCGCGGTCTGCGCCGATTCACGCAGCACCTCGCCCAGCGAACCGGTGAGCAGGAGCGTGCCGTTGCCCGGCATGGACGCGGCCTCCACGGTGATGATCTCGCCCCCGGTCGCGGCCCACACCATCCCTGTGGCCACGCCCACCCGGGGCTCGGCTTCGGCCGCCTCCCGGTGGAACTTGCGGGGACCGAGCAGGCGGCTCACCAGCGGCGCGTCGACGAGCACCTCGTCGTTCTCCCGGCCGCCCGACTTCAGGTGCAGCATGGCGATTTTCCGGCACACATCGGCGATCTGCCGTTCCAGGTTGCGCAGCCCCGACTCCCGGGTGTAGTCGTTGATCACCCGGGACAGCGCCTCGCTCGTGAAATGGACCGAACTGCGCGACAATCCGGTCTCCTTGAGCTGCCGGGGGAGGATATGCTGCTGGGCGATGACCAGCTTTTCCTGTTCCGTGTAGCCTGAAAACTCGATGCACTCCATGCGGTCCAAGAGCGGCCCGGGCAGCCGGCTGACGTCGTTGGCGGTGGCGATGAACATGATCCGCGACAGGTCGAACGGCATGTCCAGGTAGTGGTCGGTGAAGTGCGCGTTCTGCTCCGGGTCGAGCACCTCGAGCAGCACCGAGGCCGGGTCGCCGCGAAAGTCCTGGCCGATCTTGTCGATCTCGTCGAGCATGAACACCGGGTTGTTCACCTCGACCCGCTTCAGTTCGTTGATGATGCGGCCGGGCATGGCGCCCACGTAGGTGCGCCGATGACCGCGCAACTCCGCCTCGTCGCGCAGGCCGGACATGGACAGGCGGACGAAGCGGCGCTGCAGCGCCTCGGCGACGGCCTTGCCAACCGAGGTCTTGCCGGTGCCCGGGGGACCGGTGAAACAGAGGATCGGTCCCTTGCCCATCTGCACGAACAGTTTCTTCTCCAGCACCTCCCGGACGGTGGCGCGCAGTTCGTCCAGGCTCACCGGCTTGCCCAGGTAGTGGGCCGCCCCTCGCTTGAGGGCATCCACCGCCGAACTGACCGTGGCGAACCCGGTGACCATGATCACCGGCACCTCGGGCGCGGTCCGGTTGATCTGCTCGAGCAGTTCCAGGCCGTCCATGCGCTCCATCTTCAGATCCGTGACCACCAGGTCGATCTCCTCCCGGGCCATCACCTCCATCGCTTCGGCGCCGTTGCCGGCGTCGTGGCAGGTATATCCTTCCTTGACGAGCACATGCTTCATGTTGGCGCGGGCGATCTCCTCGTCGTCGACGATGAGGATGGTCTGCCTCGCCTTGCTGCACAGCGTCTTGGCGGCGAGAAACTCGTAAATCCGCTGTTTCACCCGGGACAGGCCGTGGTGCCGGGCCTCGAGCACGGCCTGGGCCCGGGCCAGGTCGAGCTTGCACTGGCTCGACCGGGTCCACGGCAGGGCCAGGACCATCTCGATGTAGTTCAGGCCGAGGGAATATTCGCCCAGGGCCGGGTCGGTCTGTTCCAGTTTGGCGAACTCGGCGGCCAGCACGTCCTGCACGTGCTGCGGCAGTTTCGCCTCGCGGGTCCGCCCGCGCAACGCGTCCAGCACCGATGGAAGCTGTTCCCGCGGGGCTCGCTGATCCGCTGCCGGATCGACTCGTTTCTTGAAAAACATGCGCCTGTTGTCCTCTGTTGTGGAGGGTCGATGATGGCGGCCAACCTGGCCGAAGGACACGGCAGTGCCACGGGCAGGCCGGTCTGCTCAAAAACATTGCAAAAAAAATGCCGTGGGAAACGTCACCCGACGGGTACCCGTCCACTGATTCCGCCTGCGCGTTCCCGCCTCCTCCGCGGTTTTTCCCCGCTCATCCGCCGAACCGGCCGGATTGGTACCGATTTCCCCGTGAGCTGCGCCAGTCCCTGGCCCTGCCCTGTTACATGCGAGCCAAGGCCTTGTTGCGATGTGCAACGGGCAACGGCGTGAAACACGGTGCTTTGTGTGCCGCCGTTGCTTTTTGCAACGACAAGGACCACCGGACCGAACCGGTCGGCAATCCCTGATTTTACATAAAAATGTATAAAATCAAGTTTTTAATCTTTACCAGCCGCATGGCACGCCTTTTGAAATTCCAGGGCAGCATCTGTTCCGGCAACCAACGAGCACACGTTATGACCACCCAGACTACCACCACCAGCAGCAGCACCCGGACCGAAACCCCGGCCTTGACCGCGTCCCGGGTCGAAGCACCGCGGGATCGGCCCTTTATCCTGGCCCTGACACGGAATGGGCACATGTCCGAGCCGGTCATGGAGTACGCGCTGCGTGTCGCCCACCGGCTGGGCTACGGCATTCTGGCCGTGCACGTGGACACCATGCCCCTGGCCAAACTGGAGAAACGGTCCCACCTGTTCGCCGCCGCCGTGGCCGAGAGCGTCGCCCTTCTCAGGGAGCACGCCGACCGGCTGGGTCTTGCGGTCGAACATCTCCAGACCGCGGGCCGGATCGGCGACCTGGTCGCCCGGTTGTGCCGGGCCAGGAAGCGAATCGATTTCGTGATCATCGACAAGGGTATCCGCCTGGAAGAGGTCACCAGGCAGTCGCCCGTGCCGGTGTTCCCGGTTGTCAACCGTCAGCAGAGTCTCTTTGTCCGCACCTTCATCAACAAGCACACCCACAAAGGAGTTTCCGCCATGGCCACGATCACCAGCAAACGGCATGTCAAGCACTGTCTGCTCTTCGGCTCGCTCACCGCCGGGTTGTACGCCTCGGTCTTCGCCTACCAGGACCTGGTCATGACCTGGTTCAGCAAGGGCGGCGTCTATGCCCTGCTGCCGGTGGCCACGGTGTTTGCCGTCTCCTATTTCCACGGCAATTTCACCAGCGCCTTCTGGTCCGCGCTCGGGATCGAGGCGTCCAGGGCGGGAGCCGGCCGGCAGACCTCGACCCGTCCGGCCGTCCCCGAGCCCTCGGTCGCCCCGCGTCGCGACACCCGGCCCCGCGTCCAGCTCAACGCCTGAACCGCCCCGTCAACGTCCCTTCCGGCCGGCGCCACCGCCGGCCGGAGCCACCTCCACCTGGAAAGGAGTCTCTCCATGCACGGCCCAGTGAATGAAGTCATGCAGTTCATCGACCTCAATGCCTACAGTATCGTGTTTCTGTTCCTCGTCGGTTTTATCGGCGGGCTGGTGAGCGGTTTCATCGGCTCGGGCGGGGCCTTTGTCCTCACCCCGGGCATGATGAGCCTGGGGGTGCCGGGCACCGTGGCCGTGGCCAGCAACATGTGCCACAAGTTTCCCAAGGCCCTGGTGGGGGCGATCAAGCGCTACCGCTACGGCCAGGTGGACATCAAGCTGGGCCTGATCATGGGCGTGTTCGCCGAAATCGGGGTCCAGGTCGGCATCATGATCCAGAAGCATATCCTCGACCGGTGGGGCGAGGCGGGGTCCAACCTGTACGTGAGCGTCATCTTCGTCCTCGTGCTGGTCACCGTCGGCTCCTTCGTGCTGCGTGACGCCCTGAAAATGAAGCGGTCCGGCACCGAGGCGGAAACCACCACCTCGCTGGCGAAGCGGCTGCAGCAGATCGAACTGTGGCCCATGGTCACCTTCAAGACGGCCAACCTGCGCATCAGCGTGTGGTTCCTGGTGCCGGTCGCCATCGCCACCGGCATGCTGGCGGCCACCATCGCGGTGGGCGGCTTCATAGGCGTGCCCGGCCTGATGTACATCGTCGGCGCGACCAGCATCGTCGCCTCGGCCACCGAACTGGTCATCGCCTTTGTCATGGGCCTGGGCGGCACCCTGATCTGGGCCTACTACGGCATGGTCGACATCCGCCTGGTGCTGCTCATCCTCGCCGGTTCGCTGTTCGGGGTTCAGCTGGGCGCCATCGGCACCACCTATGTCAAGGAATACATGATCAAGTACGTCATGGCCACGATCATGCTCATCGTGGCGGTCAGCCGGTTCTTCGCCCTGCCCAAGTATCTCAGCCAGTTGCGGATCATTTCCCTGCAGGAGAACTGGATAGGGCTGATGACCAAGGCGAGCTTCGCCATCATGTGCCTGGCCCTGGTGGTCGGCGCGTCCATCATCCTGTTCAGCCTGTTCAAGGCCAGACGGTTGGAAAGGCTGTCGACCGTCGGCGTGTGAACACACTTCTTTGGGAGGCTGCCATGTCCGCATCCATTGCCACCATCCTCGTCGCCGTCGACCCGGGCGACGCCAGCCGCAGCGCCTTTGGCGAGGCCCTGCGCCTGGCCCAGTTCCTCAAGGCGCGACTCCTGGTCGTGTCGGTCACGCCCCGCTACGAGGGGAACATGCACCGGTGGAAGATCGCCAACGCCGACGCCCGGTTGAACGAGCCGTTCATTACCTGCCTGGAGGAGATGCGACAGATCGCGGCCGAGGCGGGGCAGCCGGTGGAACCCGTCCACGCCGTGGGCAACCCGGTGGAGGAGATCGTCCGCCTGGCCGACGAGCAGCAGGCCGGCCTGGTGGTACTCGGCTACCCGAAGCGGTCCATGATCGAGCGGGTTCTGCTGGGCCGCACCGCGGCCCGGGTGATCGGCTACAGCCCCTGCGACGTGCTCATGATTCCGGAACAGTCGGTGGTCAATTTCAGCCGCATTCTCGTGGGCATCGACGGCTCGCGCTACAGCATGGAGGCCGGGGAGCGGGCCCTGGACCTGGCCGCGGCCTTCGGCGGCGAGGTGCACGCGCTGTCGGTGCTCGACATCCCGCTGGAGCGGAGCATGCTCTACGGCGTGGTCAAGGCAGCGGAGCAGAAGCAGTTCGCCCCCCTGCAGACCCTCGCCGAACGGGGCCAGCGCCTGGGCGTGCGGGTGCGGACCGAGATCCGCGAAGGATCGCCCTACGCGACCATCGTCAAGTACAGCCAGGACAAGGAGGTCGACCTGATCGTGCTCGGTTCGTACGGTCGCACCGCGCTCGGCGACATCCTCATGGGCAGCGTGGTCGAGCGGGTCGCCTCGCTCTCCGCGCTGCCGACCCTGGTGGTGAAGAAATCCTGATGCGGACGCCCGCGAACCAAAACGAACGGGATTCTGCCTGGTTGTTGTCCATTCAAGCCTCGTGGAGGTCTCTCATGGAACCTGGAATGCTCTTTGTTGGACTGATCGGCGCCATCGGCACCATGCACCTGGCCGCACAGGCCGGAAAAGCGCTGGCGTCCCGGCTGACCCCGCCCGGGGGCGCCCGGAAGGCCCGGACTGCACGCACCGGCATGCGTGACGATTGGTATGTGTTCTTCCACTGTGCCGACCTCTATGGCCGGGAGCAGGCAACGCCGGCGGCAGGGCCGCGGGCAGGCAGGCCGGCGGATGGCGACCGGCAGGCGGCGGTGCGCCAGCGATCGGTTCGTCCCCGGGCGCGGGTCTGACCGCGTCCTGAACGGTGCCACGGCGGAGCGCTCCACTCCCACCGCGCTGGCAGCCCACTGGCCGACACCTCCGAACCGGAACGTTTCCGGGACGTCGTTACAGTAACCGTCTGAAGGCCGAGGCCTTGATCACCGCCACCACCGCCCGGCCCGCGGCGAGTTCCAACTCCCGCATCGCTTCGGGGACGATCTGCGCGATCAGGGTCTCTGTGCCGCACCGCAACTCCACCCGCACTCGATTGCCGACCGTGACCAGCTGGCGTACCGTGCAGGGCAGCAGGTTGCGGGCGCTGGTCGCCTCCGGGTGGTGCTTGCACAGCAGGATCTCCCGGCTGTCCAGCTCAAAGACGTTCTCGTCGTTGTCCGCCGGTTCGGTGAGGATCAGGTGAACATCCCCCCAACGGTAGCGAAAGAGATCGCCCTGCCCCTCCGGCCGCCCCAGGCGGAGCAGATTGACGTAGCCCTGCCGGGGCGCGGCCCAGGCCGATTGCGCCAGATCCTCGGTGGCCAGTTGCCGGGTCACCTGCCCCTCGGCCACCACCAGCACCTGCTCGGTCATCAGCCGCATCTCCAGGAGCGAATGGCTGATGAACACGAGCGGCATGGCGAACCGCGAAACAACCGTGTTCAGGTACGGCATGATCTGCAATTTCAGTTCCTCGTCCAGGCCGCTCAGCGGTTCGTCCAGGAGAATCAGCCGCGGGCAGGCGAGGATGGTCCGGCCCAGCGCCACCCGCTGGCGTTCGCCGCCGGAGAGCAGGTTCACACCCCGGTCGAGCAGGTGACCGAGGTGGAGCACCTCGATGATCGTCTCGGGATCGATGCGCTGTTCGGCCTCGGCGGTGCGCCGCCAGCCGTAGAGCAGGTTGCGGCGCACGCTCAGGTGCGGGAACAGGAGACTGTGCTGAAAGACCACGCCGACCCGACGCTGCTCCGGCGCCAGGTCGATGCCGCGGGCGCTGTCAAACAGCACGGTGTCGTCCAGGCGGATCGAGCCGCAATCCGGCCGGAGCAGCCCGGCCAGCAGGTGCATCAGGGTCGACTTGCCGCTGCCCGACGGGCCGAACAGGCCGACGCGGTGGCCGGCCAGGTCGAAGTCGGCGGCAAACTGGAACTGCCCCAGCTTTTTCTGTACCGAGACCGTGAGCCGCATCACTTCCGGTCGAGCGATCTGGAGGCCGCGCCGCTGGCCAACAGCACGACGAAGGACAGCAGGATTGACACCAGGCAGAGCGACAGGGCCATCCGGTCGCCGCCGGGCGTACTCGTGTATTCGTAGATGGCCAGGGGAATGGTCTGGGTGACGCCGGGAATGTTGCCGGCGAGGATGATGGTGGCGCCGAATTCCCCCAGGCTGCGGGCGAACATCAGCGTCATGCCGGCAAACACCGCCTTGCCGGAGAGCGGCAGGGTCACCGTGAAAAAGGCATCCCAGCCGCTGGCGCCCAGGGTGCGGGCCGCCCGGCAAAAGGCGGGATCGATGGACTCCATGCCCAGGCGAATCGAACGGACCAGCAGGGGAAAGCCGACCACCGAGGAAGCAATGATGGCGCCAGTGAGGGTGAAGATCACCTGGATGTCATACTCCATGAGCCAGGAACCGAGAAAGCCGCGGCGGCCGAACAGCACCAGCAGCAGGTAGCCGACGACCACCGGCGGCAGGACCAGGGGCAGGTTGACCAGCCCCTCGATCAGGGATTTGCCCGGAATGCGGGTATGGACGAGCAGCCAGGCGACACCGATGCCCAGCGGCGTGGACAGCAGGGTGGCCGCGGTGGCCACCTTCAGGGAGAGCCGGATCGCGTCGAGATCCGCGGGCTGCAGCGAGAACATGGTGTCGCCTTGGGGCCTGTTTATTTC
>JAGODN010000297.1 GCA_017998195.1 Desulfobulbus sp.
CCCCACCGTTGCCCCGAACCCGGGGAAAATCCGTTTCCGCCGGGTCCGGGTGGATGGACAATCCGCCGGACGCGCTTATAGTGTGCGCACTGTCGGCCTCAGGCTGATTCCCCATTCACACGAGCAAGAAGAGCGCTATGGAGTATTACGAGGTGCTCGGCGTGGCGAAAACGGCCACCGCCGACGAGATCAAGAAGGCGTACCGCAAGCTGGCCCTCAAGTACCACCCGGACAAGAACCCCGGGGACAAGGCGGCGGAGGAAAAGTTCAAGGAGATCAGCGAGGCCTACGCGGTGCTCTCGGATGCGGAGAAACGCAAGCAGTACGACACCTTCGGCTCCACCGGGTTCCGCCAGCGCTATTCCCAGGAAGACATCTTCCGCAACTTCGACCTCAACGACATCCTCCGCCAGTTCGGTTTCGGCGGCGGTTTCCGCGGTACGGGCGGCTTTCACACCGGCGGCTTCCGCACGGCCGGCGGTGGTTCGCCCTTCGAGGGGATGTTCGGGCAGACCATGCGCGGCGGCGGCTGCGGCGGCGGTTGCGGACCGCAGCCGGTGAAAGGCGGCGATCTGACCTACGAACTGACCGTCACCCTGGAGGATGTGCTGCACGGGGCCGAGAAGACCATCAGCCTGCGCCAGAACGGCCGCAGCCAGAACGTCTCGGTCAAGGTGCCCAAGGGGATCGAGGACGGCAAGCGGCTGCGCCTGCCCGGCAAGGGCGGGCCATCGTCGTCGGGCGGGCCGCCCGGGGACCTCTACCTGAAGGTGCATGTGGCTGATCACCCGGTGTTCCAGCGGGCCGAGGACGACCTGGTGGTGGAGCAGCGCATCCCGTTCAGCGAGGCCTGCTTCGGCACGAGCATCGAGGTGGCCACCCTGGACGGCAAGAAATTCAACGTCCGGGTGCCGCCGGGCGTGCAGCAGGACGCCAAGCTGCGCATCAAGGGCCATGGCCTGCCCGCGGGTCCCATCGGTCACCGGGGCGACCTCCTGGTGAAGATCGCCGTGCAGGTGCCCAAGTCGCTGACCCCGGAGCAAGAGGAGGCGGTGCGCTCGCTGGCCGCGGTTGCCCTGTAGGAAACCGGCGCCGGCCTGCGGCGGCGGGTTGTGGACGAAAAAAAACGGGTGAGCGTGCCTGACGGCACGGCTCACCCGTTTTTTTTGGGGGGAAGGGCAGGGGGATCAGCAGCCTTCCAGTTTCTTGCGGGCCTTACCGGCGGCCTTTTCCGCGGCGCCGGCAGCCTCGGCCGCGGCCTCGACCGTCTTCTCGGCAGCCTGGCCGGTGGTTTCGGCCGCTTTCTCGACGGCCTGGGTGGTGGCTTCGGCGGCCTTCTTCGCGGCCTCCGAGGTGGCCTCGGCAGCCTGGTCCGCTGCTTTCCCGACCGCCTCGGTGGTGGCCCTGGCCGCCTCTTTGGCCTGCTCGACCGGCTGCTGCACGGCCTGGGCCGCTTCCTTGCCGACCTGCTCCTGGGCGGTGGGCGCCGTACTCTTGGTCTCCTTCTTGTCCTCGGAGCAGCCGATCAGGGCGGCGCAGAGGCAGGCGGCGAAGAGCGGCAGGGTGAGTTTTTTGATACGGTTCATGGTGGTTCCTCCTGTTGTTACGAGAGTTCCTTGATGGAAGTGCCCAGACGCCTGATCCCCTCGACAATGGTCGGCTCATCCGAGCAGGAGAAGTTCAGGCGCAGGGTGTTGCTGTCCTTGCGGTCCACGTAGAAGGGGGTGCCGGGCACAAAGGCCACCTTCTTCCTGATGGCCGCATCGAACAGGGCCATGGACGACATGCCCTCGGGCAGGGTCACCCAGAGGAACATGCCGCCTTCCGGGTCGGTGCACTGCACACCGGCCGGGAAATGGTCCCGGATGGCCGCGATCATCGCCTCCTTCTGCCGGCCGTAGGCGCGGATGATGGTGGCGATGTGGGCGTCCAGGTCGTTGTCGGTGAGGAAGCGGTGCAGGATGCGCTGGGCCAGCGCATTGGTGTGCAGGTCCGCCGCCTGCTTGGCGATCACCAGTTTGTCCATGATCGGCGGCGGCGCCACCAGCCAGCCGATGCGCAGCGACGGGGCCACGGTCTTGGAGAACGAGCCGAGCAGCACGGTCTGCGCCGGCAGGAGGCGCTTGAACGAGAGCCGCCGGCTGCCGGTGAAGCGCAGGTCGCCGTAGGGGTCGTCCTGGATGATCAGGCAGCCGGTGCCGCGCACCAACTCGGCCACGGCCCGCCGGTTGTCGTCGCTGTAGCTGATGCCGCAGGGGTTCTGAAAGTTGGTCACGGTGTAGAGCAGCTTGGGGCGGCGCTCCTCCATGACCCGGGTGAGTGCGCCGATGTCCATGCCGCCCTCGGCCACGGGTACCGGGTGAAAGCGCGGTCGGTACAGGGCAAAGGCCTGGATGGCGCCCAGGTAGCCGGGCTCCTCGATGACCAGGTCGTCGCCCTCGTTGAGAAAGGTCTTGCCGAGCAGGTCCAGGCCCTGCTGCGAACCGGTGGTGATGAGGATGTCCTCGATCGGGATGTCCAGCCCCTCCTTCTGTCGGTAGCGGTCGGCGATCCACTGGCGCAGGCCGGGGAAGCCCTCGGTGTTGGCGTATTGGAGGGCGTCCGCGCCCGCCTCGGCGAACACGTCGTGGGAGGCCTGCTGCAGCCCCTGGACCGGGAAGTAGAGCCGGTTGGGCAGGCCGCCGGCAAAGCTGATGATCGACGCGTCGATGGTGACCTTGAGGATCTCGCGGATAAAGGACCGGGGCACGTCGGTGATGCGGTCGGCAAAGGCGTTTTCCATGGTGCTCTCTCAGTGCCCGGTCATGACCGGGGCCGTGCAGGTTGAACGAGGCGAAGAAAGGCCGGGCGCCTGCGGGAGGTGGGGTCTTTCAGGAAAGGAACGGGGGCGGGCGGTGTCGTTGGGCACAACAGGTGCGCTTGGCCGGTCAATGCGAGCCGGGCAGGGCGGCCGAGGTCGTGGCCGCCCTGCCCGGTGCGAAGACCTCAATACTTGGCGTCCGCGTAGGCCAGCCAGCCGCCGGCGCCGATCAGCCGTTTGTCAAAGGGGTTGAGGGTGAAGCGGCAGGTGACGGTTTCGCCGGTGCCGCCCGTGGCGGTCAGCTGCTCGGCGTCCAGGTCCACGGCAACGGTCACCGGACCGTTCAGGGCGAACAGCCGGTCGATGTCCGCCCTGCTCAGTTCCACCGCCAGGATGCCGCAGTTGAACATGTTCTGGCGGAAGATGCGGGCAAAGCTCTCGCCGATGACCACGTTGATGTCGTTGACCTCGAGCGCCCAGACCGCGTGCTCGCGCGAGGAGCCGCAGCCGAAGTTGGCGCGGGTGACGAGCACCCGGGCCGCCTGCATCTCGGCCGAGTGCGGGTCGAACTCGCTTCCCTCCAGGCGCAGGTCTTCGAGCAGGTGCGGGGCGAGCGCCTTCTTGCTGATCTCGGTGAGGTACTTGGCCGGGATGATCTCGTCGGTGTTGATGTCGTTTCTGTCGATGAAGGCCGCGGGGCCGCCGAACTGTTTCATATCGGGTTCCTTTGTCGGTGTGGTTCAGGGTCAGGCCATGAAGCGGCGCGGGTCGGTGATCGCGCCGGTGATCGCGGCGGCGGCGGCGCTGGCCGGGCTCATCAGATGGACCATGCCGCCCTTGCC
>JAGODN010000298.1 GCA_017998195.1 Desulfobulbus sp.
TTCTCCATGCCCATCCGTTTGGCCATAAAAAACCCCTGTTACAGGAAGAAGGCCAATTCTTTACCAGTTGTAACAGGGGTAACCATTCCCGCGCGGGAAAAACCTCGTCAGCACTCCCCGCCAGACTATGGTTGTGTTGTCCGGCGGGCGCAAGCCGCCCGCCCGCCGCCGGCATCCCGGCGCTTGTTCAGTTCTCTTCCAGTACCCGGTAATCCATGGCCTCGCCGTAGGCGAGCAGGTCTTCACGGGCGACCTGCCTCCCCTTGACGGTGACGACGAAGCGCGAGGCCACGACAATGTAGAGTTCGCCGCTCTTCTTGCCCGAATCGAACTTGAGCACCGAACGGTTGCCCTTGACCGTCTCCAGCCGGCCGCCGCCGGCACCGGCGAACACCGGGTTGTTGAGCATCATCAGGACCGACTGGAGCACCGGCGAGTCGGAGACGATCTCCACGCTGATCGTGGACGCCCCGCGGGTGTAGTCGCGGCTGACGGTGACGCCGCCGCCGAGCACCGCCGCGCCCAGGGCCTGGGCGCTGGCCTCCTTGCCGTCCCAGCCGGGCAGGGGCTCGGGCAGCAGGTCCTTCATCTTTTCGCTCTTCTTCTGGCGGATGAGCTGCGAGGCGTAATCGAGGTTGGAGGCGGAACCGCTGTAATCGCCGGCCTGGTACTGCCGGGTCGCCTCCTTGATGGTGCTCAGCACCGTGTCTTCACCGGCATGGAGCGGCAGGGCGAGGAAAAGGACGGCCAGGGCGGGAACGATCCGCGGCGCGAGATGTCGAAGCATGGGAATACCTGCGAAGGGGCTGGAAAAGTGGGTTGTGCCTTGATACCAGCAGGGGCTGGAGGTGTCAAGAAAATGAACGGTTGCCGACCCGAAGACACCGGCAACGCATTGTTTTCACGCTGTTCCGTGAACAGCGACAGCCATGCCCGGGCAGGTCCGGCAAAGCGGAAATTCCGGCCGCGCCCGGCACGGGTTGCCGCCCGGCCGCAAACCGGCTACCCTGCGGCAACGGCGCGCAGCGGGCGAACGGATGGGCCGGTCGCCCGGCCGCCACGGCCAGGAGGAGCACATGGGTCAAGAAATCGAACGGAAATTTCTGCTCGCCGGTGACGGCTGGCGCGGTCTGGCCGAGGGTGTTCCCTACCGCCAGGGCTATCTGTGCGCCAGCCGGGAACGGACCGTGCGGGTGCGCATCGCCGGCCACCTCGGCCTGCTCACCGTCAAGGGGCCGACCCGGGGCCCGACCCGGAGCGAATTCGAATACGAGATCCCCCTGGCGGACGCCCGGGAGATGCTCGACACCCTCTGCCCGCAGCCGCAGATCGACAAGCTGCGCTACACCATTCCCTGGGCGGGCATGGTCTGGGAGGTGGACGAGTTTTTCGGCGTCAACCAGGGGCTGATCGTGGCCGAGATCGAACTGGAACGGGAGGACCAGGACTTTGCCCGGCCCGAGTGGATCGGCGCCGAGGTGACCGGCGACCCGCGCTACGCCAACTCGGCCCTGTGCGCGGAACCCTTCACCACCTGGAAATAGGCGGCCGGACGCGCCGCCGCCCCTACTTCCTGCGGCCGCTGCGCTCGCGGAAGAACAGCCGCACCGGCACCCGGTCCAGGCCGAGGCCTTCGCGGAAGGCGTTGGTCAGGTAGCGCTGGTAGGAGAAATGGATCCCCTTGGGATCGTTGGCCACCACCGCGAACCGGGGCGGGGCCGTGGCCAGCTGGGCGGTGTAGTAGAACTTGAGCCGGCGGCCGTGGTGGTAGGGCGGCTCGTGGCGGGCTAACGCCTCGGCCAGCAACCGGTTGAGAGCGGCGGTGGGAAAGCGCTGGTGGAACTGCCGGTGCACCGTGCCGATCTCCGGGAAGAGCCGCTTGATGCCCCGGCCGGTGAGGGCCGAGACCTTGAGCACCGGCGCGAACGGGATGAAATTGAGCGCCACCCGCACCTCCTCCAGCAGCTGCGCCTGCCGTTTCCGGTCGTCCTCGATCAGATCCCACTTGTTGATGAGCACGATCAGCGCCCTGCCCTGTTCCTGGGTGTAGCCGATCACCTTGGTGTCCTGCTCGGTGATGCCCTCGCCGGCGTCGAGCACCACCAGGGCGATGTCGCACCGGCCGATGGCCTTGAGCGCCTTGAGCACCGAGAACTTCTCCAGTTTGTCGGTGGTCTTGCCCTTGCGGCGGATGCCGGCGGTGTCGATGAGCAGGTAGGTGTACGGGTCGCGGCTGAGCAGGGTGTCCACCGAGTCGCGGGTGGTGCCGGCCAGGTCCGAGACCACCATCCGCTCCTGGCCGATGATGGCGTTGACCAGGGACGACTTGCCCACGTTGGGCCGGCCGAGAAAGGCGACGCGCATGGTGTTCGCCGGCAGTTCCGCCTCGCCGGCCTCTTTGCCCAGGTGCGGCAGCACGGCCTCCATCAGGGTGGTCAGGCCGTAGCCGTGGTCGCCGGACAGGGGCCACAGCCGGTCCACGCCGAGTTCCCAGAAGGGGGCGAGCAGTTCGTCCTCGATCTCCGGGCTGTCGATCTTGTTGACGATGAAAAACACCTGCTTGTCGGTGCGGCGCAAGAGATCGACGATCTCGATGTCACTCGGGGTCAGTCCCTCGCGGCCGTCCATGAGAAAGAAGATGACCTCCGCCTCCTCGACCGCGAGCAGGGCCTGCTGGCGGATGTGCCCGGCCATGGGATCGCCCTCGTCCTCGATGCCGCCGGTGTCCACCAGCAGGAAGGGCTGCTCCTCCCAACTGACCCGGGCGTAATGGCGGTCGCGGGTGACGCCCGGGGTCGGATCGACCAGGGCGTCGCGGCGCCGGGCGAGGCGGTTGAACAGGGTGGACTTGCCCACGTTGGGGCGGCCGATGAGGGCCACCAGGGTGGCGGTTTTGCTGGTCATGATCGTCGCTCGAACTCCAGGCGGCATTGGTCGGTGAGGTGGCGCAGGGCCGGGAAGCCGGCGGCCGCGGGCGAGGCCAGCAGCGTTGCCAGCGAATCCAAGGCCGGCCGCAGGTAGCGGGCGAAAAAGGGTTTGCCGCGCATCTGGCTGAGAAAGGCAAAGGCGCCGAGGATCTGCAGGTTGCGCTGCAGGGCGAGCAGGAGGTATTCCCGTTGGAACTGCTCCCGGTCGTACGGGATCTCCCGGTTCAATTCGTCCAGATAGACTTGGGCGAGGTGCTCCTGCAGACCGGCGGTCAGGGCCGCGTAGGGGTCGAGCAGGAGGGCGGCCAGGTCGTAGGCGAGCGGCCCGAGGCGGCCGCCCTGGAAATCGATGAACCACACCCGCCCCGCCCGGACCATGATGTTGCGGCTCTGGCAGTCGCGATGCAGAAAGAAGTCGTTCGGCGCCGCTGAGGCCGCCTCGCTCAGTGCGACGCACTCGACCTTCACCGCGGCCAGGTCGAACCGCAGGCCCAGCAGGTCCGTGCAGCAGGCCCGCAGGAAGTAACCGGACTCGCGCTCCTGCATCAGCTGCCGGTCGTAGCGGGGCGTGTCCCAGCACCAGGCGGGGTCGAAGCCGCGCGCGCCCCGCACCTGCATCCGCGCGAGACCGCGAACCGCCTGCTCGTACAGGGGCAGGCAGGCGGCCGGGCCGCGCTCCGCCACCTCCTCGAACCC
>JAGODN010000299.1 GCA_017998195.1 Desulfobulbus sp.
GCCGCGGGTCGAACGGGTGGGCATCTACGCGAACACCAAAAACCTGCGCGCCAAGAGCGTGGATGACCTCAAGGCCCTGCGGCAGCTGGGGCTGGGCATCGTCTACATGGGGTTGGAGAGCGGCGACGATGCGACCCTGGCCGCCATGCACAAGGGTGCGGACGCGGCCGAGATGATCGCGGCCGGCCGCAAGGTGCGCGAGGCCGGCCTGCCGCTATCGCTGACCGTGCTGCTCGGCATTGCCGGCGAGGAGCGCTCGCTCGAACATGCCGAGGCCACCGGCCGGGTGCTCACCGCCATCGATCCGGAGTACGTGGGCGCGCTCAGCCTGATGCTCGAGCCGGGCACCAGCCTGTACGCGGACTGGCAGGCCGGCCGCTTCGTCCCGCCCGGGCCGCTGGGGATCCTTTGTGAGCTGCGCGCCATGATCGCCGCCACCACCCTGAGCGGGGGCCTGTTTCACGCCAACCACGCCTCCAACTACCTGCCCGTGCGCGCCCGCCTGCCCGAGGACAAGGAGCGCACCCTGGCCCTGCTCGACCGGGCCCTGGCCGGCGAGGTGGATCTCCGGCCCGAATTCCTGCGCGCCCTGTAGGCGCACCGGCCGGGCGGCGCGAAACCGAACCGCCGGGCAGCACTCCCCTCTCCTCCCCTGCCCAAAAAACAACGCCCCGAAGGCCGGCCGGCCTTCGGGGCGTTGTTGCGAAAAGGTGCAGAGAAAAAACGATCAGTCACCACAGTTCTGGATGCAGTCGTCCTTGGTGTCCGAGCAGTTCAGTTTGCAGTCCAAGTCCTCGCCGCAGCCTTTCGAGCATTTTTTGTAGGCAATCTGACAACCGGCCTTGCAGTTGTCGGACGCGGCCACGGAGGCGACCCCGCCCAGGGTGAAGGTCAGGGCCACGAGAACAGCCAGGGTCATGGTGCTCAGCTTGTGCATTGTTTGTCCTCCTTGGTGGTGGGTGGGCAATGATGCCGCCAAAAAAGTTTCCTTGTAAAAATTTTAGCGGTCCGCCGCCGCCTGTCCAATTTTTTCTGCGCCTGGATATTTTTTTGCGCAGCTGGACCACGCTCGCCGTCAGCCCCCCTTCCGACCCACCATGCAGCAGCAGGGCATGCTCATTGCCCTCCCCTCCTCAATACATCCTGTGCCGGAACAGCCAGGTGGCTGTGGCCAGCGTCACCACCGCGATCACCGACATGGGCCAGATGTCGTGCCAGAAGTACTCCAGCCCCGCACCCTCGAGAAAGACCCGGCGGACGATGGTCAAAAAGTACCGCATGGGGTCCAGATAGGTGAGCTTCTGCATGAACGCCGGCATGTTGGCGATGGGCGTGGCAAAGCCGCTGAGGATTACCGCCGGCACGATGAACAGGAACGAGCCGAGCAGGGCCTGCTGCAGGGTGGCGGAGAACGAGGAGATCATCAGGCCCACGCCGATGATCGACAGCACGTAGATGACCAGGGCCGGGTACAGGGTGGCCAGGCTGCCCACCAGCGGGATGCGGAACCAGAAGACCGCCACCAGGATGATGAGCGAGGCCTCGCCCACGCCCACGATAAGCCCGGGCACGGCCTTGCCGATCAAAATCTCCACGGGCCTCAGCGGGGTGACCAGCAGCTGGTCAAAGGTGCCGGCCTCGCGCTCGCGCGCCACGGAAAGGGCCGTGACCACCAGGGTGACGATCATGGCCAGCAGGGCGATGATCCCGGGGACGATGAACCAGCGGCTCTCCAGGTTGGGATTGAACCAGGCGCGGATGGTCAGCCGGGCCGGCAGGCTGGTGCCGCTCACCTGCTCGGCCCATTCCTGGTTGAAGTCGGTGACAATGGTGCGCACGTAGTTGAGCGCCAGCATGGCGGTGTTCGAGTTGCGGCCGTCGATGATCACCTGCACCGGGCAGCTCTCGCCGCGGCCGGCCCGGGCCGAGCACTCCTCGCCGATGCGCAGGGCCATGAGCGCCCGGGTGGAGTCGATGAGCGGCTTGATCTCGTCCTCGGTCTGCAGGAAGCCGATCACGTCGAAGCCCACGGACCGCTCGAACCGGCTGACCAGTTCCCGGCCCAGACTGCCCCTGTCCTCGTTGAGCACCACCAGGCGGACGTTCTCCAGGTCAAAGGTGGCGGCATAGCCAAACACCAGCAGCTGCACGATGGGCGGCACGACCACGGCCATGCGGCTGTTGCGGTCGCGGAACAGGGCCAGGAACTCCTTGACGATCAGGGCGAGGACGCGGGTGACCATGGCTGCCCCCTACTCCAGGTTTTTCCGGGTGCGGCGGTAGACCAGGCCGAGGAAGAACACGGCCATCGCCACAAGCGCCAGCGCGTTGGGCAGGATAACGCTCCACACGTCGCCCACAAGGAACAGGGTCTGGAGAATGCTCACATAGTAACGGGCCGCGATCAGGTGGGTGACCGCCTGGATCACCGGCGGTACGCTGCGGATGTCGAAGATGAACCCGGAGAGGATGAAGGCCGGCAGAAAGGTGCTGATCATGGCGATGAGCGAAGCCACGAACTGGGAGCGCACCATGGTCGAGATGAACAGCCCCATGCCCAGCGCCACCAAGAGGAACAGGGCCGAGGTGGCGATGAACAGCCAGAGCGAGCCGCGCATGGGCACATGGAAGAGGAACCGGGCCATGACCAGTGACAGCGCCAGCCCGCCCATGCCGAGGATGAAATACGGGATCAGCTTACCGAGCAGCAGCTCGTTCACCGAGATGCGGGTGACGAGCAGGGCCTCCATGGTGCCCCGCTCCCACTCCCGGGTGATCACCAGGGCGGTGAGCAGGGCGCCGATCAGGGTCATGATCACGGCCAGCACCCCGGGCACGAGAAAGTCGGTGGAGCGGATCTGCGGGTTGAACCAGATGCGCTGCTCCAGCGCCACCGGCGCCTGCAGGGTGCGACCGGCCCGCTCGGCCTGCTGTTCGAGCCAGCCGTACCAGATGGCCTGGATGTAGTTCTGCACCAGCCGGCCGGTGTTGGCGTCCACGCCGTTGACGATCACACTCATCGGCGGCGAGCCGCGGTTCAGGTAGTCGCGCTCGAAGTTGGCGCGCAGCCAGATGATGCCGTCCACCCGGTTGGCGCGCAGCAGGGCCTCCGCCTCCTGGATGGACGGCGTGACCACGGGCGCGAAATAGGGCGACTGGAAAAAGCCGCCGCTGAAGTTCAGTCCCTGCGGCCCGGGTTCCTCGAGCACCACGGCCACGGGCACGTTGCGCGCGTCCAGGGACACGCCGTAGCCGAAGATGAGCAGCAGCAGCAGCGGCAGCACAAAAGCGATGGCAATGCTCGACGGGTCGCGGATCACCTGCAGCCATTCCTTGCGGATCATGCCGGCAAGCCGCATGCCTGCCTCGTGCTTCATGCCCGCCCCTCCTGGTTGCCCTTGGTCTCCAGCAGGCTGATGAAAGCCTCCTCCATGGTCGGCTCGCCCTGCCCTGCCCGGGTGGTGCGCCGCTTCATCTCCTCGGGCGTGCCCTCGGCCAGCACCCTGCCCTCGGCCATGATCACCAGCCGGTCGCAGTACTCGGCCTCTTCCATGAAATGGGTGGTGACCAGCACGGTCACCCCCTGGTCGGCCAGGCTGTTGA
>JAGODN010000300.1 GCA_017998195.1 Desulfobulbus sp.
GACCCGGCCCGGGTGGAGCGCGGCGACATGCTCAGCGCCGAGGATGTCCGCGAGATCCTCGCCATCCCCTTCCTCGGGGTGGTGCCCGAGTCCAAGGCTGTACTCACCGCCTCCAACTCGGGTGTGCCGGTGACGCTCATCAAGGAGTGTGACGCGGGGGACGCCTATTTCGACATCGTCGACCGCTTCCTCGGCCGGGAGCGGCCTTTCCGCTTCATGGACGCGCCGAAAAAGGGATTCCTGTCCCGTCTGTTCGGGGGCTGACACCATGCGATTTCTCGATTTTTTCCGGTCCAACAAGAAGACCTCGGCCGCGGTGGCCAAGGAGCGGCTGCAGATCATCGTCGCCCACGAGCGCCGGCCCGCCTCCTCTCCGGATTTCCTGCCCAGCCTGCAGCAGGACATCCTCGAGGTGGTGCGGAAATACGTGCCCATCCAGGAGGAGCAGATCCGGCTGTCGCTGGACCGGTCCGGCGACTGCGAGGTGCTCGAGCTGAACATCTCCCTGGCCGAGGCGGAACGCGGCCGGTGATCGCCCCCGGCGGCTCGGTGCGGCCGTGATCACGGCCGCCGGCCCGGCCACGGTCGGTACGCGCAAGGCGGCCGGTTGCGCCGCCATCACCACAGCATGCATGGGAGGAAGTATGGCAAGGAGAGTGACCCTGCTGGTGCTGCTCGTTCTGCTGGCGGCGCCCGCGTTCGCGGATGTGGACGGCTTTCGGGGCATGCGCTGGGGGGAGCGGCTGGACGAGGTCGCCCGCACCAGGCCGATGACCCTGATGAGCAGCAACAAGGCGGACGACACCGTGGTCTACACGGTCCGGGACGACCGGCTGTGGCTGGGCCCGGCCCGGTTGGAGGAGATCCGCTACACCTTCTGGAAGGGACGGCTCTACACCGTCTTTCTGGGCACGCGCGGTTACGAGGACTTTCAGCGGATCAAGCAGGTGGCCTTCGAACGGTTCGGCGCCTTTGACCAGCCCGACCCGTCCGTGGAAAAGCACTACCTGCAGGGCGAACTGAGCCTGGCCGGACTGCGGTTCGACCCGAAGAGCGGGGCGGGCAGCCTGCTGCTCATCTCGCGCATGCTCCACGACCTCAAGCAGCAGATCGACCGGGAACTGATCCGCCAGGGCGCGGAGGCGGATTTCTAGGCATCCCGCCGCCACCGGGGACGGTCACGGCCCGTCCCTGAGCGTTCGCTGCGGTCAGCCGGCCAGCACCCGGCGCACCCGGGTGGTCAGGACCACGACCGCCAGGGCGATGGCGCCGACCACCACTCCGGCCAGCCCGTTGCCGACCATGGCGGCAACGCCGCCGGCCAGGGGACCGAGCGGCGCGGTCAGCGCTTCCAGCCCGTGGTGGAGTACCGGTATGCCGTGCACCATGATGCCGCCGCCCACCAGGAACATCGCCGCCGTGCCCGCCACGGTGAGCATCCGCATCAGTCGCGGCGCCGTCCCGAGCAGTATTCCCCCCGCCAGTTCGGCCGGCCGGCCGCCCCGCCGCTGCAGCCACCAGCCCAGGTCGTCCAGCTTGATGATCACCGCCACGAAGCCGTAGACCGCCACGGTCATGAGCACGGCCACGGCCGTGAGCACGCCGATACGGGTCAGGAGCGGCGCGGTGGCCACCGTGCCCAGGGCGATGATGATGATCTCGGCCGAGAGGATGAAGTCGGTGCGGATCGCCCCCTTTATTTTGCCCCGTTCCTGCACCATCGGGTCCGCGGCCGGTTCCCGGGCGGCCACCGCCTCCGCCCGTTCCCCCGCGTTCTCCGCCTCTTCCGCGTGCTCCCCGTCCCCCGTGCCCCGGTGCAGCAGGCGGTGGGCCACCTTTTCAAATCCCTCGAAACAGAGATAGGTGCCGCCGACCATGAGCAGCGGCGTCACCAGCATGGGCGCAAAGGCGCTGATCACCAGCGCCGCCGGCACCAGCACCGCCTTGTTGACGAACGACCCCCGGGCCACCGCCCAGATCACCGGCAGCTCGCGGCTGGCCTGCACCCCCGCCACCTGCTGGGCGTTGAGGGCGAGGTCGTCGCCGAGCACGCCGGCGGTCTTTTTGGCGGCGAGTTTGCTGAAGGCGGCCACGTCGTCGAGGACGCTGGCGATATCGTCGAGCAGGGCGAGCAGGTTGGCGGCAGGCATGGGCAGGCTGGGGCTGGGCGTGAAGGGGGCGTGGAACCGGTGGCGCCAGGAAGGTACCGGCACGGGTGCCGTTGCACCGGCGGGAATCGTTCCGGTTTCTACCGTATCGCGCCGGTCGCGTCAACGCCGCCGCGGCCGCTCACCAGTGCGGCTGGTTGCCCACCTGCAGGCCGGTGACGTCGCCGGAGGAGATGATGGTGATGAAGGCGTCCGGATCCTGCTCCAGGGCGATGCGCTTGAGCAGGGGCAGATCCCGGCGGCGGACCACCGAGAAGAGGATGGTGCGGTCCGCACCCTGGAAGGCGCCCCGACCGTGCAGCTGGGTGACGCCCAGGCCGTGGCGGGCGGTGAGCGCCTCGGCGATTTCCTGCCACCGCGCCGAGATGATCAGCGCCGCCTCCCGCCGGTTCATGCCGTGAAAGACGCTGTTGGTGGCGACCATGGCGACGATGGCGTAGACGATGGAATAGAGTACCTGCTCCAGCGGGAAGAGCAGGGTCGAGGCGGCGAGCACGGCCAGGTTGACGAGCACCGCGCCCAGGCCCACCGGCACGGCGAGGCACTTGTGCAGCACCACGCTGATGATCTCGGTGCCGCCGGTGGAGCCGCACGAGCGCAGGATGATGGCGATGCCCAGGCCGGAGAGGCCACCGGCGACCACCGCGGCCAGCATCGGGTCGCTCAGTTCGATCCGCCAGGGCAGGGCCCAGAGAAGCAGGGCGTAGATGAGCATGCCCCAGAGCGAGTAGCCGAGGAAGCGCAGGCCCACCAGTCGCCAGCCGATGAGAAACACCGGGACGTTGATGAGCAGGTAGATGAGCGCCACCGGCAGGTCCGGGTGGAGGTAGTGGACCACCAGGGCCGCGCCGGTCAGCCCGGCGGCGAGCAGCCCCTGCTCCATCATGATGGCCTTGACCGCCAGGGCGCAGACCGCGCTGCCCAGGGTGAGCAGCAGGGTCTGGCGCAGCCAGTCGAGGATGTTTTTTTTCATAGCTCCTGAGGTGTTGAACGGACAACGGCGGGATGAGCCGGAACAGCCTGCCGCGTCCCCGGCGGGAACGCGGCGTGAACAGACACGGGACGGCCGGGACGGCCGCCTCAGTCCGCGGCGAAACCCTGCTCGTGCCGGGAGAGGACCATCTCCCAGTTGCGGAACGCCTGGTAGAGGTCCTGGCGCACCGGGTAGTCCCAGGAGCCGGTGTTGTGCACGATCCGGCCGCCGAACCCGGTCTTGAACCGGTACATGCCGTGGAAGGAATGGTCCGGGTCGTCACCGGGGGAGATCGCGCCCATGTCGTAGGTGCGGCAGTCACGGGACAGGGCGTAGCGCATGGCCTGCCAGTGCAGGGCGTAGGGGGCCATGAGTTCCCGGCGGTGGTTGGCCGAGGCGCCGTGGAGGAAGAGCGCCCCCTGTTCGGACAGCACCAG
>JAGODN010000026.1 GCA_017998195.1 Desulfobulbus sp.
CGTGCAGACGGACGAGGCGGCGAACGTGGCCGCCTTCCTGCTCTCGCCCCGCTCCTCGGGCATGACCGGCCAGTGCCTGGTGGTGGACGGGGGCATGGGGCTCAACTATTTCGATCAGGCGATCGTCAGCCGGGTGGTCGGCTGACCGGCCCTGCGGCCCGCCTGCACCCGTGATCCCGGAGGTTTTCCCGTGTCGCCCCTGCCGCTGCTCACCCGTGCCTGGGAGATGCTCGTCCGCACCAAGGACGTGTTCCTGTCACCGACCACCCCGCTGCGGGTCAAGGTCGTCCTCGCCCTGGGCCTGCTCTACACCCTCTCGCCCTACGACCTGATCCCCGAGTGGGTGCCGGTACTGGGGGTGATGGACGATCTTGCCCTGGCGGCCCTGCTCATCGCCTGGGCGAACAAGTGGAAGATTCCGAAATGACCTGGTGGCAACAGCGGCCGGGCCGGAGCCTGCACAGGGTGGCGCCATGATGCGCTGGGAGCGGGTGTGCGTGCATGAGTTCGGCGCAGTGCTGCCGCCGGTGGAACTCAGCTCGGCGGCCATCGAGGAACAGCTGCGGCCCGTGTATGAGCGGCTCAAGCTGCCGGCCGGCCGGCTCGAGCTGATGACCGGCATCGGCGCCCGCCGCCTGTGGGAACCCGGCACCCGGCCGAGCGACGGCGCCGCCGCGGCCGGCCGGCTGGCCCTGGATCGCTCCGGGGTGCCGGCCGAGGCCATCGGCTGCCTGCTGTTCACCTCGGTGAGCCGCGACATGATGGAGCCGGCCACCGCCGCCTTTGTCCATCGGAGCCTCGGTCTGCCCGACTCCTGCCTGTTGTTCGACATCTCCAACGCCTGCCTCGGGTTTCTCGACGGCATGGTCATGCTCGCCAACATGCTCGAACTGGGCCAGGTCCAGGCCGGGCTGGTGGTGGCCGGCGAAACCGCCGAGGACCTGGTCCGCTCCACCCTGGCCCACCTGCGGACCGACACCTCGCTCACCCGCAAGTCGATCAAGCCGCTGTTCGCCAGTCTGACCATCGGCTCGGGCGCGGTGGCGGTGGTGTTGAGCCGCCAGGATGTCGCCGACAGCGGCCACCGTCTGATTGGCGGCGCCTGCCGGGCCAACACCCGCTACAACGACCTCTGCCAGGGCGGTCAGAACGCCGAGCAGGGGACGCTCATGTCCACCGATTCCGAGCAGCTGCTCGAGAAGGGGATCGACACCGCCGCCCGCTGCTGGCAGGAGTTTCAGCAGGTGCTCGGCTGGGCAGCGGTCGACATCGACCGGTTCTTCTGTCACCAGGTGGGCAGGGCCCACGCCCAGCGGCTGTTTTCGACCCTGGCGCTCGACCCGGCGCGCAACTTCGAAACCCTGCCGTACCTCGGCAACGTCGGCTCGGTGTCCGCGCCGATCACCATGGCGATCGGCATCGAACAGGGCGCGCTCGCCCCCGGTCAGCGGGCCGCCCTGCTCGGTATCGGCTCGGGCATCAACTCGCTCATGCTGGGGATCGACTGGTGACCGCGCCCCGCCCGCTGGCCGAATTCCCGTTCACGCCGCGCTTCCTCGAGGTCGACGGCCACCGCCTGGCCTACCTGGACGAGGGCAGCGGGCCTCCGGTGGTCATGGTGCACGGCAACCCCTCCTGGTCGTACCTGTACCGCAACCTGGTCACGGCCCTCTGTGACCGCTACCGCTGTATTGTCCCCGACCATCTCGGCTGCGGCTTCTCGGACAAGCCGCAGCACCACCCCTACCGGCTGGGCAATCACCTGGACAACCTCGACCACCTGCTGGCTGCGCTTGTTCCGGACGGCCCGGTCCGCCTGATCGTGCACGACTGGGGTGGGGCCATCGGCATGGGCTGGGCCGGCCGGCACCCGGAGCGGGTGGCCGGCGCGGTGGTGCTCAACACCGCCGCCTTTCCCTCGCCGCGCCTGCCCCTGCGCATCGCCGTCTGCCGCTGGCCATTGCTGGGGGCGCTGGTGGTGCGGGGTCTGAACGGATTCGCCCGCGCCGCGGTGTACATGGCCGTGACCCGGCGGATGCGGCCCGGGGTGGCCGCCGGTTTTCTCGCCCCCTATGACAGCTGGCGCCATCGCGTCGCCCTGCACCGGTTCGTGCAGGACATTCCCATGGGGCCGGCCCACCCGTCCTGGTCGACCCTGGTTGAGATTGAACGGTCGCTGGCCACCATCACCTGTCCGCTGCTGCTCTGCTGGGGCGGCCGGGACTTTTGCTTCGACCGGTCCTTTTACGACGAATGGCAGCGCCGGTTCCCTGCGGCCGAGGCCCATTTCTTTCCGGAAGCTGGCCATTATGTACTCGAGGATGCCCTGGCCGAGGTGCTGCCGCCGATCGAGCGGTTTCTCCCCACGACGGGCACCACCCCATGACGGACCACAACATCGCCCAGGCCCTGTACCAGGTCGCCGCCGGCCGGGAGGACAAGGTCGCCCTGGTCACCCGGGAGGGCGGCGCCTGGCGGGAGTGGCGTTTTCGCGACCTGCTCGCGGGCTGTGCAGGCTACGGCCTGCTGCTCCAGGCTCGCGGCGTGCGCCGCGGCGACCGGGTGATGCTCATGGTGCGGCCGTCGCTGGCCTTTGTCTGCCTGACCTTCGCCCTGTTCCGACTGGGCGCGGTGGTCATCCTCATCGACCCGGGCATGGGCTACCGCAACCTGCTGCGCTGCATCGGTTCGGTCCGGCCGGATTTCCTGGTCGGCATTCCGGCGGCCGTGGTGTTCAGCCACCTGTTTCGCCACGCCTTTGCCACGGTACGGCGGCGGATCACGGTCACCCGGCGGTCGACCGCCACCGCCCTCGCCGTGGGCGTCGACGCCGGGCCGGAGGGGGTTCGGGCCGGGGTCGATGACCTGGCAGCGATCATCTTCACCACCGGTTCCACCGGTCCACCCAAGGGCGTGCAGTACACCCACGGCATTTTCCACACCCAACTGGAGCTGATCCGCGACTACTACGGCATCGGCCCGGACGATGTGGACCAGCCGGGATTCCCGCTGTTCGGCCTGTTCGCCACGGCCCTCGGCGCCCGGGCAATCATCCCGGACATGGACCCGACCCGGCCGGCGCAGGTGGACCCGGAGAAATTCGTCCGCACCCTGCTGGACCACCGGGTGACCTACTCCTTCGGCTCGCCGGCCATCTGGAACGTGGTCAGCCGCCACTGCCTCGAGCGCGGTATCGTTCTGCCGGTGCGCACGGTGCTCATGGCCGGTGCGCCGGTTTCGGGTGAACTGGTCGAGCGGGTGCAGCGCATCCTGCCGGCGGAGGCGCTGGTCTACACCCCCTACGGGGCCACCGAAAGTCTGCCGGTCACCTGCCTGGAAGGCCGGGAAATCGTGGCTGAGACCTGGCCGCTCTCCCGCACCGGCCACGGCACCTGCGTGGGCCGGCCCCTGCCGGGGATGACGGTGCGGGTGATCGAGCCGGTGGATGGGCCGATCGAGACCTGGGACAGGGCCCGGGAACTGGCGGTCGGCGAGATCGGCGAAATCGTGGTGTGCGGCCCGGTGGTCACCCGCGCCTACGAGGGCAACGAATACGAAGACCGGTTGGCCAAGATCAAGGACAAAAATGGCTTCTGGCACCGCATGGGCGATATGGGCTACCTGGACGGGATCGACCGGTTGTGGTTCTGCGGCCGCAAGGCGCACCGGGTGGGCACCGCCACCGGGGTGCTCTACAGCGTGGTCTGCGAGGCCATTTTCAATGAACATCCGCAGGTGCGCCGCGCCGCCCTGGTGGGACTCGGGCCCTGGGGCAGGCAGACCCCGGTGGTGATCGTCGAGCCGGCCGGGCCGGTGGGCAGCGAGGAGGCACTGTTTGCGGAACTGCGCGGCCTGGCCCTGGCCAACCCGCTGACCGCCGGGATCGAACGCTTCCTGCTCCACCGGTCCTTTCCGGTGGATATCCGCCACAACGCCAAGATCTTCCGGGAGCAGCTGGCCGCCTGGGCGGCGAAACGGGTGCAGCTGCCGGTCGGCTGATAGCCTGATGGTCGCCCGGGCGGGCGGTTCGGCTTGGCGGAGAGGGAGAAAAACAGCGCATAGGGGAGGGCAGGGATGCAACAGGTGCTGGTAACCGGGGGCGGGGGCTTCATCGGCAAGGCCCTGGTGCGGGCCCTGCTCGAACGCGGCGTGCGGGTGACGGTGGTCGGCCGCAACAGCTATCCTGACCTTGAGCCCCTCGGGGTGGAGTGTCGGCGCGGGGATATCAGGGACGCGGATTTTCTTGAACAGGCCTGCGTCGGCCAGGATACGGTTTTCCACGTGGCGGCCAAGGCCGGGGTGTGGGGACCACGCACCGAGTATTTCGCCATCAACCTGCACGGCACCGAAAACGTGCTCGCTGCCTGCCGGAAGGCCGGGGTGGAGCGTCTGGTCTACACCTCGACCCCGTCGGTGGTGTTCGACCGCGAGAACCTGGAAGGGGCGGACGAGCGCACGCCCTACGCGCGACGGCCCCTGTGCGCCTACGCAGCCAGCAAGATCGCCGCGGAACGTGCGGTCCTGCACGCCAACAGTCAACAGCTGCGGACCATTGCCATCCGGCCGCATCTCGTCTGGGGGCCGGGCGACCGTCATCTCGTTCCGCGCTTGCTCGAGCGGGGCCGGGCCGGAGCGCTGCAGGTGGTCGGGGACGGGACCAACCGGGTCGACATCACCTACATCGACAATGCCGTTCAGGCTCACCTGTTGGCCGCGGACAACCTGGCCACCAGCGCCAGTGGGGCCGGCCAGGCCTTTTTCATCGGCCAGGAGGAACCGGTGCGTCTCTGGTCATGGATCAACGGTCTGTTCGCCCGGCTGGACATCCCACCGGTGCGGCGACGGGTACCGTTCGGGGTGGCCTGGTGCGTCGGTTTGGCCCTGGAGGCGCTGCACCTCGCCCTGCGCCTGGAGCATGAACCGCGCATGACCAGGTTCGTGGCCCATCAGTTGGCCCGCTCACACTGGTTCAGCCACGCCAGGGCCCTCAGCCTGCTGGGCTACCGACCGGTGATCACCACTGCCGAAGGGCTGGAGCGGCTGGTGGCCTCCCTTGGCGACAGCGATGTGCCCACGCCCCGCAGCAAGGCTTCAAACTGAGGCCGGAGCGGAAATTCTGTTTGGCAAGGAGACAGAGGTACGGTATTTTGCGGCCGCGCCGCAGCGGTGCGACCGATGCGCCGGGGACAGCCGCAAAGGCCCCGTCGGCCGGCCTTCCCGGGCGTTCCCGCAAGCAACAAGCAGAACTGAAAAATCCTATAAGTTTTACTTAAAATGATTTGACAGTCTGGCGATTTTTCAGTAGTTATCGTGGCGGTAGATGAACCGCCATTCACTATGTCTGGCGACCGGCAACTATTTTTTTCGTAATGTGAGGTAGTTAGCATGATTTCCGTTGATATTACGCTGCTGATACACATTGTCAACATGATCGTGTTGATGTTCGTGCTCAACGCGATCCTGTACAAGCCGGTGCTTGGCATGCTCGACCAGCGCGCCCGGAAGATGGCCGCGCTGAGTGACGAGGTGGCGCAGTACGAGGAAACCGCCCGTCAGCGCCGGGCGGAGTTGGACGGCAAGATGCGCGAGGCCAGCAACAGGGCGAAAAAAGCCCTGGACGGCGCCCGTTCCCAGGCCCAGGCTGCCGGGGCGGAGCAGTTGGCCGTTATCCGCAAGGAGTCCGACAGTACCAAGGAGAAGCAACTGGCCGACCTGCGCGCCCAGGTGGAGGTGGCCAGGAAGGAATTGCAGGCAAATGCTGCCGGGTTCGCCCAGGCAATGGCAAGCAAGATACTCGGAAGGAGTCTGGACGCATGAGAGATCGCACTGCAAAATTTTTCCAGCCGGTAGTGCTGGCACTCCTCCTCGGGGTGCTGCCCGTCGCGCCCGTGGCGGCGACGGAACAGCCGGCGCCGGCAACGGCCCATGAAGTCACGGCGGACACCCACGCGGCGCCCGCGGCATCCGGTCATGCGGCCGTTGTCGCCGAGCACGGTGCCGCCGATGCCGGACACGGCGAGGTGCACAGCAGCCCCCTGGCGCCCGAGAAACTGAAGGATCTCTTCTGGCGGGCAGTGAACTTCATCGCCCTGATCATCGTCCTGGTCAAGTTCGGCGCCAAGCCGATCATGGCCGGGTTGACCGGGCGGCAGCAGCAGATCAGGGAGGAACTCGATGACCTGACCCGCCGTCGCGACGAAGCCGAGCGCTCCTACAAGGAGTTCGAGGTGCGCCTCGCCGGAATGGAGCGGGAGATGGAGCGGGTGGTGGAGAAGGCCATTGCCCAGGCCCAGACCGAGAAGGAACGGATCCTGGCCGAGGCCGAGCGGGCCGCCGAGGATATCAAGCGCCAGGCGCAGGCAGCGGTACAGGCCGAGATGGAAGACGCCAAGCGTCTGTTGCGCGAGGAGGTGGCAGAGCAGGCAGCCGCCATGGCCGAGGAACTGATTGTCCGGAACCTGACCCCGGCCGATCAGATTGCCATCACCGAACAGTATCTTGAACGAGTGGGTGCGGTACAGTGAGACACACGATATTAGCCCGACGATACGCGAAAGCGCTCTTTGCCTTGGGCAAGGAGCAGGGGAAGACGGAAGAATACAGCGGCCTGCTGGCCGGCATAGCCGCCCTGTACGACGACAGCGCCGCCGGGGTGGGAGACGCCGTCACCAACCCGCTCTACCCGCTGGAGGTCCGGCAGAAGGTGATGGCCAGGATCGCCGAGTCGGCTCAGGCCGACGCCATCATGACCAGTTTCCTCAACCTGCTCATCGACAAGAAACGGGCGGACATTCTGCCCGACATCGCCGAGGAGATGCAGGTGCTGGTGGACCTGGACCGGAACATCAGCCACGGTTCCATTACCTCCGCCATCGAACTGGACCAGGCCCTGCTGGACAAGATTCAGGCGACGCTGGAAAAACTCACAGGCAAGAAGGTTATACTTGCAACCCAGGTCGATCCGTCCATTATCGGCGGAATTATAGCCAAGGTTGGTGACTTGGTGCTGGACGGAAGTATACGCACGCAACTTAATGGATTAAAGGAATCTATCAAGGGGAGAGAATAGTCAATGCAGATCAAAGCCGAAGAAATCAGCCAGATCATCAAGGATCAAATTGCCGGTTACAAGAAAGACATCGACCTGAAGGAAACCGGGACCGTTCTCTCCGTTGGCGACGGTATCGCCCGTGTGTATGGTGTGGAAAATTGCCAGGCCATGGAACTGCTCGAGTTCCCGGGCAACATTTTCGGATTGGCCCTCAACCTCGAGGAAGACAACGTCGGCTGCGCCGTGCTCGGCGACGTACGCGACATCAAGGAAGGTGACATCGTCAAGCGGACCGGTCGCATCGCCGAGGTTCCGGTCGGCCCGGAAATGGAAGGACGCGTGGTGGACGGCATCGGTCAGCCCATCGACGGCAAGGGACCGATCACGGCCAAGGAATTCCGCAAGATGGAGGTGATCGCTCCCGGCGTCATCGCCCGAAAGGGTGTGCACGAGCCCTGCTACACCGGCGCCAAGGCCGTGGATGCCATGACCCCGGTGGGCCGCGGTCAGCGCGAACTGGTCATCGGCGACCGCCAGATCGGCAAGACCGCGCTTTGCGTCGATGCCATCATCGCCCAGAAGAACACTGACGTCCACTGCATCTACGTGGCCATCGGCCAGAAGAAGTCCACGGTCGCCCTGGTGGTCGAGAACCTGCGCAAGCACGGCGCCATGGAGTACACCACGGTGGTTGCCGCCTGTGCCTCCGATCCGGCGCCGATGCAGTATGTCTCCGCCTTTGCCGGCTGCGCCATGGGCGAGTATTTCCGCGACAACGGTCAGCATGCCCTGATCATCTACGACGATCTTTCCAAGCAGGCGGTTTCCTACCGCGAACTCTCCCTGCTGCTCCGCCGTCCTCCGGGACGCGAGGCCTATCCCGGCGACATCTTCTTCAACCACTCCCGTCTGCTCGAGCGTGCGGCCAAGGTGAGCGACGAGTTGGGCGCCGGTTCGCTGACCGCCCTGCCGATCATCGAGACCCAGGCCGGCGACGTATCGGCCTTTATCCCGACCAACGTTATCTCGATCACCGACGGCCAGGTATACCTGGAGCCGAGCCTGTTCTTTGCTGGTGTCCGCCCGGCCATCAACGTTGGTCTGTCGGTTTCCCGCGTCGGCGGCGCCGCCCAGGTCAAGGCCATGAAACAGGTGGCCGGTACCCTGCGCCTTGACCTTGCCCAGTACCGCGAACTGGCCGCCTTCGCCAGCTTCGGTTCCGATCTCGACGCCGCCACCCAGGCCCAGTTGACCCGCGGCGAGCGCCTGGTCGAGATCCTCAAGCAGCCCCAGTACCAGCCGCTGCCCATGGAAAAGCAGGTGACCATCATCTTCGCCGGCACCAAGGGATTCCTGGACAGGTTCCCGGTGAACACCCTGGCTGACTACGAGCAGGAACTGTACAGCTATATCGAGGCCAACGAGCCCTCGATTTTCAGCGAACTGCGTGAGAAGCAGGTCATCAGCCCCGAACTCGAGGAGAAGATGAAAAAGACCCTGACCACCTTCGGGGAAACCTTCAAGGCAACCAAAGGCCTGAACTGAGCAAGGTAACTACCTATGCCTGGACTAAAAGACGTAAAAGACAAGATCAATGGCGTGAAGAAAACCGCCCAGATCACCAAGGCGATGAATATGGTCGCCTCGGCAAAATTGCGCGGCGCCCAGGAGAAAATGGAGCGGTTCCGCCCGTATGCCGGCAAATTTGCCGAGGCCATGCGTGATCTGTCTGGCGGTATCGACAGTGGTGACCTGCCGCTGATGGAGGTGCGCGACGTCCGCAAGGTGGAAATCGTCGTTGTCACTTCGGACCGCGGCCTGTGCGGCAGTTTCAACGCCAACATCATCAAAACGGCGGATCGGCTGCGCAAGCAGTACGTGGCCGAGGGTAAGTCGGTCAGTATCGTCACCGTGGGCAAGAAGGGCACCCAGGCGTTCCGGAAAACCGGCAAGGTGCGCGCCTCGTTCAACGATATCATGGGCTCGTTTCAGATGTTCAACGCCCGCGAGATCTCCCAGAATATCACCGAGGCCTTCCTGAACGGGGAAAGCGACCAGGTGGACGTGGTCTACGGACGGTTCTACTCGGTTGCCGCGCAGCGACCGGAACGGGAAGAACTGCTGCCGATCAAACCCCTGACCGAGGGGGGGGATGCCGCACCCGCTGCCGGCACCGGCGGCAGTTACACCTACGAGCCCGACCCCGGCGAGATCATGGAAGTGCTGCTGCCGCTTTTTCTCAACGTGCAGATCTACCATGCCATGCTGGAAGTGGGTGCCAGCGAGCACGCGGCGCGCATGACCGCCATGGACAATGCCACCAGTGCCTGCAAGGATATGATCCGGGACCTGACCCGACTGTACAACAAGGCGCGTCAGGCGGCGGTCACCAGCGAATTGATGGACATTGTCGGCGGCGCCGAGGCGCTCAGAGGATAACACGATTTTTTCAGGTAATGACTGGCTTAGAGGAGGCCATGGCACATGGGTGAGCAAAAAGTAGGAAAAATTATTCAGGTCATCGGGCCGGTTGTCGACGTCGAGTTCGAGCCCGGGCAACTGCCGGACATTCTGAACGCACTCCACATCACCAACCCGGCGATCAACGATCAGGAGGACAATCTGGTCTGCGAGGTGGCTCAGCATTTGGGCGACAACGTGGTCCGAACCGTGGCCATGGACCAGACCGACGGTCTGGTTCGCGGCATGGCCGCCAGGGACACCGGTCTGCCGATCACCATTCCGGTCGGCTCGCCGGCCTTGGGCCGGATCATGAACGTGGTCGGTCGCCCGGTTGACGGCCTGGGGCCGATCGTGTCCGAGAAGAACATGGCCATCCACCGCCCGGCGCCGGCGTTCACCGAGCAGGACACCGAGGTGAACGTGCTCGAGACAGGCATCAAGGTCATTGACCTGCTCGTTCCCTTCCCGCGCGGCGGCAAGATGGGGCTGTTCGGCGGCGCCGGTTGCGGCAAGACCGTTATCATGATGGAAATGGTCAACAACATTGCCATGCAGCACGGCGGCATCTCCGTGTTCTGCGGCGTTGGCGAGCGGACCCGCGAGGGCAACGACCTGTACCACGAAATGAAGGAATCCGGCGTTCTGCCCAAGGCCGCGCTGGTGTACGGCCAGATGACCGAACCGCCCGGGGCCCGGTCCCGTGTCGCCCTGACCGGTCTGACCGCGGCCGAGTACTTCCGCGACGAAGAGGGCCAGGACGTGCTCTTCTTCGTGGACAACATCTTCCGCTTCACCCAGGCCGGTTCCGAGGTTTCGGCTCTTCTCGGCCGCATTCCTTCGGCCGTCGGTTACCAGCCGACCCTGGCCACCGACCTCGGCGCCCTGCAGGAGCGCATCACCTCCACCACCAAAGGCTCGATCACCGCGGTCCAGTGCGTTTACGTGCCGGCCGACGACCTCACCGACCCGGCGCCGGCAACGACCTTCGCCCATCTCGACGGCACGGTCGTTCTCTCCCGCCAGATCGCCGAGCTCGGCATCTATCCGGCCGTCGACCCGCTCGACTCGACCTCGCGCATTCTCGACCCGAACGTTGTCGGGGCGGAGCATTACGCCACCGCCCGAGGTGTCCAGGTGGCCCTGCAGAAATACAAGGAGTTGCAGGACATCATTGCCATCCTCGGTATGGACGAGCTTTCCGAGGAAGACCAGTTGACCGTCGCCCGGGCCCGCAAGGTCCAGCGCTTCCTGTCCCAGCCCTTCCATGTGGCCGAGGTGTTCACCGGCTTCCCGGGCAAGTACGTCAAGGTGGAAGACACGGTTCGCGGCTTCAAGGAGATCCTTGAAGGCAAACACGATGACCTGCCGGAGACCGCCTTCTACATGGTTGGCGGAATTGACGAGGCGGTCGAGAAGGCGGCAGCCCAGCGGGCCAAGGCCTGAATCGCCGACCACTGAAGCGAGGTACCTTTCATGGCGCAAATTCATCTGGAAGTCGTAACACCAACCGGGCCGGTGGTCAGTGAAGAGGTCGACATCGTCACCGCACCGGGTGTTGGTGGCGAGTTCGGTGTCCTGGCCAATCACGCTCCCTTTTTGAGCACCATCAAGACCGGCACGTTGAGCTACAAGAAAGACAAGGTGACCAAATACCTGATGGTGAGCGGCGGGTTCTCCGAGGTATCCAACAACAAGATCACTTTTCTTGTCGAGAGCGCCGAATTCGGGCAGGATATCGATGTCGAGAGGGCCCTGCGGGCCAAGGAACGCGCTGAAAAGCGTTTGGCCCAGGCCCAGCAGGCCACTGAAAAAATCAACCGCGTCCGGGCTGAGGCCGCCCTGCAGCGGGCCATGGCCCGACTGAAAACGGCCGAGATGATCCGGCATTGAGGTATCAGTCCCCACGTTTCCGGAAAAGCCGCCCCTGCAGGGCGGCTTTTCTGTTTCACGGGCCTTCTGTGCTGGGCAAACCCCTGCAGCACGGCAGGAGTCTTGCCGTACTCGCCCCGATCGAGCCCTGTTCGGCGCAGACCCTGGCATTACCTTCTTGCCGGCCGAGCCGTCACTGGCCGCACCAGGGGGGAAGCAAGCCGCAAGAGAAGGAGCACATGTGCGTATGAACACTGTCTGGTTTGCCCTGGGATTGACCGCCTTTGCCGGCATGGCCACGGGGATCGGCAGCATGATCGCCTTCACCGCCAAACGAACCGACTTTCGTTTTCTTTCCGTGGCCACCGGGTTCTCGGCCGGGGTCATGCTCTATGTCTCCTTCGTGGAGATCTTTGCGAAAGGGGTGGCGGCCCTGACCGCCGAATACGGCGATCCGCTCGGGCATTGGATCAATGCCGCCTCTTTTTTTGGCGGCATGCTGCTCATCGGGCTGATCGACAACCTCATCCCTGCCGGCGAAAACCCGCACGAGACCCACTCCGAGGAGGAAACCCGCCCCCTGCAGAATCCAGCAGCACCGGTTCCGGATTTTTTCGAGACCCCAGCCAATCAGGTGCCGCCGGCCTTTGACGGCGAAAAGCGGGGCCTCCATCACCACAAACTGATGCGCATGGGCCTGTTCACTGCCCTGGCCATCGGTATCCACAACTTTCCCGAGGGACTGGCCACCTTTCTGGCGGCCCTGGAGGATCCGAGCCTTGGGGTGGCCATTGCCATCGCCGTTGCCCTGCACAACATTCCCGAGGGGGTGAGTGTGTCGGTGCCGATCTTTTACGCCACTGGTGACCGCAAAAAGGCCTTTTTCTATTCCGTGCTGAGCGGCCTGGCCGAACCCGTTGGCGCCCTCATCGCCTATGCGGGTCTTCTTGTGTTTTTCGGTTCCGCCAACGGCGGCGTACCGGGCTCGGTAATGGGCATCCTTTTTGGCGGGGTGGCGGGCATCATGGTCTACATCAGCGTGGACGAACTCCTGCCGACCAGTCGCGCCTATGGTAAGGGGCACGACAGTTTGTTCGGGCTGGTCGGCGGAATGCTGGTCATGGCCCTGAGCCTGCTGCTCATGCGCTGAGAGAACAAACCCCGGACACTACCCCATCTGTACCAGTTGGCCTCGGAACGCACCGGCTTGCGGGCACGGCCAGCCGGTCGTTGTGAACGAGCCGGGAACGAATCGACGGCGTTGACTGGGCAGAGTGC
>JAGODN010000027.1 GCA_017998195.1 Desulfobulbus sp.
AACAACGGGCCGCCCAACTGGTTCTCCAGTTCGCCGAGGGCCATGCTCACCGCCGACTGTGTGAGGTGCAGCTTCTTGCTCGCCCGGGTGACCTGCTGGGTTTCGGCCACGGCAATGAAAATTTCCAGTTGTCTGAAGGTGATGGACATAATACCCTGATATCAATGGATCTGAATGGACGCATGATTGAAATTGAAAAACACCGCTAAACTACCATTCCGGGGAAATTGGTCAACGACTTTCCAGTGGAAATGGTAAAGAATTTTTGCCAAAAGAAGAGTAAGGATAAGAAGTTACTTGCTCGCATTGTGCTTGACACCGGCCGGGGTTTTCAGGTATTAAATAACGCCCCTTGATAAATTGTATCAATTTTGCTTATGCTTGGCGGCCCGGCGACCGGTGGTGCTTCCCGTGGTTCGCCTCGCTCGCCGACGGTTGACCGGCAGGAGGAAGGGATGGATCAGGTCGTACTCACCAACATCATCTACGTCGCCATTTTCCTCGCCGGAGCCCTCGCCTTCGGACTCGGGCCGATCATCATCGTCTACCTGCTCAGTCCCTCCTCGCACACCCGCCAGGCCGCCGGCCGCGCTGACCAGCTGATCGAATGCGGCATGGAACCCATCGGCAGCGCCTGGATCCGTTTCGGTATCGTTTACTATCTGTATGCCCTCATCTTTCTCGCCTTTGATGTCGATGTCCTCTTCCTCTTTCCGGTGGCGGTCGCCTACAACGACCCGAGCCTGGGAGCCTGGGATTTTGTCGAAATTTTGATCTTTGTCGCCATTTTGTCGCTGGCCGTGGTCTACGCCTGGCGCAAGGGAGTGTTCACGTGGGAGAAGAAAACGTACCAACGTCCGTAGTCCAGTTCGCCCAGCTCGATACCCTGCTGAATCTCTGCCGGGCCAACTCGCTCTGGCCGATGACCTTCGGGCTGGCCTGCTGCGCCATTGAGATGATGTGCACCGGCGGGTCGCGCTTTGACATCTCCCGCTTCGGCGCCGAGGTGTTCCGGCCGTCACCGCGGCAGAGTGACGTGATGATCGTCGCCGGCACGGTCAACAAGAAACTGGAACTGGCGGTCCGGACCCTCTACGATCAGATGCCCGAGCCCAAGTGGGTGATCGCCATGGGCAACTGCGCCATTTCCGGGGGGCCGTTCAAGGTGAAGGAAAATTACAACGTGATCGAAGGGGTGGACAAACTCTTCCCGGTGGATGTGTATATCCCGGGTTGTCCGCCGCGGCCCGAGGCCCTCCTGGAGGGCATCATGACGCTCGAGGAAAAGATCACCGGCAAACGGCGCTGGCCGCGCGTTCAGGCCGGCTGCTGAGGGAGGGCAGGGCATGGATCTGACCGAAACCACCCGTGCGGCCCTGGCCGCGCTTTTTCCGGGAGCAGCCGCGCCAGCGGCGCCCGCGACCGGTGATGAAACGACCGGGTCCGCGGCCGAGCCGGCGCCGCTCGGGGTGAGCGTACTCGACCCCGCCCGTACCGGCACCTGGCTTGCGGTACACTGCCGGCCCGACCAGGTGGTCGAGGCGGCCCGCATCCTCGACGGGCAGGGCTTCTTCCTCGAGTCCATCGCCGGCGTCGACTGGCCCGACAGCGGCCAGATGGAAGTGCTCTACGATTACAATCGCCTGGGCGGCGCGACCTGCCGGGTGCTCGTCCGTGCCCGGGTGGCCCGGGACGAACCGGTGCTGCCGACCATCTCCTCCGTCTTCCCTGCCGCCGACTGGCACGAGCGGGAGACCTTCGATTTCTACGGTATCCGCTTCGAGGGCCATGCCAACCTGATCCGCATCCTCCTGCCGGAAGATGCCGATTTCCACCCGCTCCGCAAGGATTACCTGCCATGAACGTTCCCGTTCACCTGCGGCCGGACGAGACCTTCGTCCTCAACCTGGGGCCGCAGCATCCGGCGACCCACGGGGTGCTGCGCGTCAAGCTCACCATGGACGGCGAATACATCGTCCACGCCGAGCCGGTGCTGGGCTACATCCACCGCATGCACGAAAAGCTGGCCGAGGCCGGCACCTTCGCCCAGTTCATGCCCAACACCGCCCGCATGGACTACCTGCACGCCCTGGCCTTCAACCACGGCTGGGCGCTGGTGGTGGAGAAGGCGGCCGGCATCGAGGTGCCGGAGCGGGCGGAGTACATCCGGGTGATCACGGTCGAACTCAACCGCATCGCCAGCCACCTGCTCTGGTGGGCGGCCTTCCTGCTCGACCTGGGCGGATTCACGCCGCTGCTCTACGCCTTTGACGACCGCGAGCAGATCATCGACCTGCTCGAACGGGTGACCGGGTCGCGGCTGACCTACTGCTACCTGCGCTTCGGCGGGGTCTACAACGACATCGACGATGAATTCATCACCGGCACCCGCGCCTTCATCCGGCGGCTGCGCGGCCGTCTGCCCCGCATCTACCATGACCTGGTGACCCACAACATTATCCTCATAAAGCGGATCAAGGACATCGGCTTCGTCAGCGCCGAGCAGTGCCGCCGTTACGGCGCCACCGGCCCGGTGGCGCGCGGATCCGGGATCAGCTACGACGTCCGCAAGAACGAACCCTACTCGGTCTACCCGGAATTCGATTTCGACATCCCGGTCTTCCCCGAGGGGGACTCCATGGCCCGCTACATGGTGCGCATGCACGAGATCGAGCAGTCCCTGCGCATCATCGAGCAGGCCCTGGACAAACTGCCCGGCGGCCCTGTGATGGGCAAGGCGCCGAAGATGCTCAAGCCGGAGGCCGGCTACTACTATTCGGCGGTGGAGACCGCCCGCGGTTCGCTCGGCCACCGGCTGGTCTGCGACGGCGGCAAGAACCCCTACAAACTCAAGCTGCGGTCGCCCACCTTCTCCAACCTGAGTCTGTTCGGCGAGGTGGCCGAGGGCATGCTGCTGGCTGACGCCCTGGCCTTCATGGGCAGTCTGGACCTGGTCATCCCCGAGATCGACCGTTAACCGAGGGGCCTGAAAGCGTATGGAAACGAGTATCTGGCGAGCCCTGTTCTACCTGGTGGGCATCATGGCCTTTGCCGCGCTCAACGCCGCCTACCTGGTCTGGTGCGAGCGCAAGGGTGCGGCCCGCATCCAGCGGCGCAGCGGCCCCACCGAGGTGGGCTACGAGGGCCTGCTCCAGCCGCTGGCCGACGGCCTCAAGCTGATGTCCAAGCAGCTGCTGGTGCCCAGGAGCGTGGACGGCATCATCTTCCGGCTGGCGCCGGTGCTGGCTATGATCCCGGGCATCACCTCGATGGTGGTCATTCCCTTTTCCGGCAACATCCAGGCCCGGGCCATGGAGTTGTCGCTGCTGCTCATCTTCGCCCTCGCCTCGTTGGGCATGATCGCCATCCTGCTCGGCGGCTGGGCTTCGGGCAACAAGTACGCGATCATCTCCTCGGCCCGTGCCGTGTCCCAGAACCTGGCTTACGAGATCCCCATGCTGCTCACCGCGATCACCGTGGTGATGATCTCCGGGTCCATGAACCTGCGCGAGATCGCCCTCGACCAGCAGGGCGGCTTCTGGCAGTGGAACATCTTCCGCCTGGAGAACGGCCACTTCCTCACCATGTGGGTGTCGTTCATCATTTTTTTCATCTGCTCGGTGGCCGAGACCAACCGCGCGCCCTTCGACATGGCCGAGGCGGAGAGCGAACTGGTGGCCGGCTACATGACCGAGTACGGCTCCATGGGCTACGGCCTGTTCATGATGGGCGAGTACATCAACATCGTGGTCGGCGCCTGCCTGACCGCCACCCTGTTCCTCGGCGGCTGGGACTGCCCCTTCGGCCTGACCTCGGGGGTGTGGTGGTTCATCCTCAAGATCTACATCCTCATTTTCACCGTCATCTGGATCCGCTGGACCTATCCCCGCACCCAGATCTACCGGCTGTTGAACCTGAGCTGGAAGATCCTCATTCCCTTTGCCATGGCCAACCTGCTCATTACCGCGGCCCTGATCAAGGTGTTCTGACATGAACAGCTACTGGAGCGACATCATCAACGGCGGCAAGAGCCTGGTGGTCGGCCTGGGCATCACCGCCCGGGAGTTCTTCAAGCCGGTGGTCACCGAGCAGTACCCCTGGGAGACGCCCACCATGCTCCCCCGATTCCGCGGCCACATCGAGCTGATCGGCAACGAGGAGACCGGCGCGCCGAACTGCGTGGTCTGCGGCATGTGCCAGCGGGCCTGTCCGTCGAACTGCATCGATCTGGACGGCAAGAAGGCCGAGGGCGGCAAGGGCAAGGTGCTCACCCGCTACATCCTCGACTTCACCAAGTGCAGCCTCTGCGGTTCCTGCGTGGAAAGCTGCAACTTCAACGCCCTGCGCTTTTCCAGGGAATACAACCTGGCCAGCTTCGACAAGAACGATTTTGTCATGGATCTGATGAAACGGCTGGAGGACCAGAATCGATGCAAGCACTAGTCTGCCAGCCGGCCGTTGCCCCGCAGCTCTTTTCCGCGGAGGGCGTGGTCGGCGTCATTTTCCTTCTGACCGTGGCCCTGGTGCTGACCGGGGCGATGATCGCGGTCAACAGCCAGCGCCTGGTCCGGGCCGTGGCCGGCCTGGCGATCTGCTTCACCGGCCTGGCCGGGGTCTATTACTTCCTGCTCAGTCCGTTCCTGGCGATGATGCAGCTGCTCATCTACGTCGGTGCGGTGTCGATCATCATCGCCTTCGGCATCATGCTGGCCACGCCCGAGGAGAAGAGCTCCGCGGGCAGCCGGCACCGCTCGCCGCTGGCCGGACCGCTCGCCTGCAGCGTCGCCGCCCTGATGTTCGCGGCCATGACGGTGCTCGCGGTGCGGACCGAGTGGCAGGTGTTTCCCCGCCGGAACGCAGGCGACATCAAGGCCGTGGGGCTGGCCCTGTTGACCGAGCACGCGCTCGTCTTCGAACTGATCTCCCTGCTGCTCTTGCTGTCCATTCTCGGCGCCCTGGTGCTGGCCTACCGAGGGAGGAACTGACCCGATGCATGTCCTGAACCTGTACAACTGCCTGTCCACCTACCTGATCATCGGCGCGCTGCTCTTCGCCTTCGGCGTCTACGGCCTGCTCGTCCGCCGCACCGTGATCGGCATGCTCATCTCCGCCGAGTTCGTGCTCGCCGCGGCCTCCACCAACCTCATGGCCTTCAGCCGCTTTGTCGCGCCGGACCCGGCCACCGGCCAGATCTTCACCCTGTTCATCATGGCCGTGGCCGCCGCCGAGGCCGCCATCGCCATCAGCATCATGATAGCCGTCTACCGCAACTACAAGTCCATCGACAACGATGATCTTGTCGATCTGCAGGGGTAATCGGAGAGAATGTCCATGCAAGCCGCTTCTGTGACCGCGCCCGTCGTCGAGAGCGCCACCCTGCTGCTGGCGGTGATCATCCCGCTCATCGGCAGCCTGGTGGTCATGACCCTGAAGAACAACCCCAACCTGCGGGAGTTCGTCTCGTCCTGCGCGTCGGTCCTGCTGTTCCTCGTCGTGCTTTCCTTCATCCCCGCCCTGAAGTCCGGCGAAACCCTCACCTGTACGCTGTTCCGGCTGCTGCCCGGGCTGTCCATCACCCTGCGGGCCGACGGCTTCTCCATGATCTTCGCCCTGGTCGCCTCGTCCCTGTGGATGATCGCGGTGTTCTATTCCATGGGCTACATGCGCGCCCATGACGAGCACTGCCAGACCCGCTTCAACGCCTGTTTCGCCCTGGCCATTTTTGGGGCCATCGGCGTGGCCCTGTCGGACAACCTGCTCACCCTGTACCTGTTCTACGAGATCGTCTCGGTGTGCACCTACCCGCTGGTGGCCCACCACCAGGACAAGGAATCCTACGAGGGCGCGCGCAAGTACATCGTCTATCTGACCGCCACCGCCAAGTTCTTCCTGCTGCCGGCGCTGGCCCTCATCTACGTGCTCGCCGGCACCCTGGACTTTCCGCACAACATCAGCACCGGCATCATCCCCGCGGACGCCACCGGCTGGGTGGTGACCATGCTCTACATCTTCTGCCTGTTCGGCTTCGCCAAGAACGGCGTCATGCCGTTCCACCACTGGCTGCCCGGGGCGATGGTGGCGCCCACCCCGGTTTCCGCCCTGCTCCACGCGGTGGCCGTGGTTAAGGTCGGCGTGTTCTGCACCACCCGGACCATGCTCTACGTTTTCGGCGTGGACACCATGCACCGGCTCAACCTGGGCATCCCCACCGCCTATTTCGTCGGCTTCACCATCATCATGGCCTCGGTGATCGCCCTGTCCAAGGACAACCTCAAGGCCCGGCTGGCCTATTCCACGGTCAGCCAGCTGAGTTACATCATCCTCGGCGTGGCCCTGCTCACCCCGCACGCCATCGAGGGCGGGCTGATCCACATCGTCAACCACGCCTTTGCCAAGATCACCCTGTTCTTCTGCGCCGGCGCCATCTACATCGCCGCCCACAAGAAGGACATCTCCGAGATGGGCGGTCTCGGCCGGACCATGCCCTTCACCTTCGGCGCCTTTGCGGTGGCCTCGCTGTCCATGATCGGCGCGCCGCCGGTGGCCGGGTTCGTGTCCAAGTGGTACCTCCTGGTCGGTTCCATGGAGGCGCACCAGGTGGGCATCCTGCTCATCCTCATCGCCTCCACCGTGCTCAACGTCGGCTACTTCGCGCCGGTCACCTACAGGGCCTTCTTCGGCAAACGGCCGGCGGGCGAGGCGGAAACCGGCATCAGGGAGGCCCCGCTGAGCATGCTCATTCCCCTGCTGATTGCGGTCACCGTGTCGGTGATCATCGGCATCTTTCCCAATTTCATGATGCAGTTTGTCAGGATGGTGACAGGATGACACATCTGATTGCCTTTCTCCAGGCCAACGAAAAGAGTGTGCGGGCCGTTTGCTGGGCGCTGTTGGCAGTGTTCGCCGGTGCGACCTTGTTCGTGGACAACCACCACGCGCACACCTGGGTCGAACGGCACGTGCCGTTTTTCTGGTCGTTCTTCGGTTTCGGCGCCGCCGCGGTGATCATCGGCGTGGCCCGCTGGCTCGGCCGTTCCGGCATCCAGACCGGACCGGAGGTGTACGGCTGCGCCCAATCCGCCACCTGCGAGGACGAATAAATGGAAGCCGGATTCATCCATCCTTCGCTGCTCCTCATCCTGGGCGCGCTGCTCGTTCCCTTCCTCCAGGGACCGCTGCGCCGGCCGTACCTCATGCTGGTGCCCCTGCTGGCCCTGGCCGCGGTCATCCTCAACGCCGGGCAGCACGGCACTTTCGCCACCTTCGCCTTCCTCGACTGGCAGCTGGTGTTCGGCCGGGTGGACAAGCTCTCCACCGTGTTCGCCCTGATCATGGGTCTTATGGCGGTGATCGGCACCATCTACGGCCTGCACGTCGACCGGGCGGTGGAGCACATGGCCGCCTGGTTCTATGCGGCCGGCTCGCTCGGGGCCATCTACGCCGGCGACTACCTGACGCTGTTCCTCTTCTGGGAGATGATGGCCTTTGCCTCGGTGTTCCTCATCTGGTTCCGCCGCGGCCCGCAGTCGATCGCGGTCGGCTACCGCTACCTGCTCGTCCACACCATCGGCGGGGTCATCCTGCTGGCGGGCATCATGCTGCGCTACCGGGCGGTGGGCAACATCACCTTCGACCTGATGGACGTGGCCAACCCGCAGCTCTACACCTGGCTGATCATGATCGGCCTGGGCTTGAACGCGGCCCTGGTGCCGCTGCATTCGTGGCTGCCCGAGGCCTACAGCGAGGCCTCGTTCAACGGCGCCGTGTTCCTGTGCGCCTTCACCACCAAGACCGCGGTCTACACCCTGGCGCGGGCCTGCGCCGGCATGGACATCCTCGTGGTCGCCGGCGTGGTCATGGCCCTGTACGGCGTGATCTACGCGGTGATGGAGAACGACATCCGCAAGCTGCTGGCCTGGTCGATCGTCAGCCAGGTCGGCTACATGGTCGCCGGCATCGGCCTCGGCACGGACATGGCCATCAACGGCGCGGTGGCCCACGCGGTGGTCCATATCCTCTACAAGAGCCTGTTGTTCATGGGCACCGGCGCGGTCCTGTACATGACCGGCAAGACCAAGTTCACCGAACTGGGCGGGCTGCACGCGAAGATGCCCCTCACCTTCCTGTTCACCGCCATCGGCTGTCTGTCCATCTCCGCGGCCCCGGGTTTCGCCGCCTACGTGAGCAAGTCCATGATCATCGGCGCCGGTTTCGAGGCGCACCAGTACTGGGCCGCCTGGCTGCTCATGTTCGGCGCCACCGGCACGTTCATGTACAACGGGCTCAAGCTGCCGTACTTCCTGTTCTTCGGCCCAAACAACTGCAGCCCGGACACCTGGCAGAAGTCCGCTGACCCCACGGCCAACATGGTCTTTGCCATGACCCTGGGTGCGACCCTGTGCGTGCTCGTCGGCGTCGCTCCGGGCGCGCTCTACGGTCTGTTGCCGCATGCGGTCGACTACACCCCCTACACCGCCTACCACCTGGTGGAGACCTTGCAGCTGCTGGGCTTCGCCGCCCTGGCCTTCTGCCTGCTCAAGCGCTTCATCGAGCCGGTGGACCGCATCTGCGTGGACATCGACTGGCTCTACCGCATGGCCGGCCGCGGCTTCCTCTGGCTGGTCAGGCGGCCGCTGCAGTGGTGTGATACCGCCTGGGGCGAGGCCTACCGGGTGGTCGGCCTGCATTCCCTGATGACAATCAGCCGGTTCTGGAGCTGGTTCGACTGGCACGCCATCGACGGCGTGGTCGACGGCCTGGCCCGTTCGGTGCGCGCCCTGGGCGGCCGGGTCCGTCTGCTGCAGAGCGGCCAGATCCAGATGACCCTGTTCACGGCCTTCTCGCTGGCCGCGATCGTACTCGTCACCTACATCTTCTTTCAGCTGTCCTGAGGGGGAAGGAGCGAATGGACCAGTTACAGATCAGCGGGGGATTTCCCCTGCTCAGCCTGCTCATCTTCCTGCCGCTGGCCGGCGGACTGGTGCTGCTGTTCGTCCGCGGCGAACAGTTCGCCCGACTCTGGGCCCTGGGGGTCACCACGCTGACCGCCCTGGCCACCGTCCCCCTGCTCGTCGGCTTCGACCCGAGTACGGCCCGCTACCAGTTCGCCGAACTGCACGCCTGGATCCCCCGGTTCCAGATCCAGTACGTGCTCGGCGTGGACGGCATCTCCATCCTGCTGGTGGCCCTGACCACCTTCATCATGCCGTTCTGCGTGCTCGCCTCGTGGCAGTACATCCAGCACCGGGTCACGCCCTTCATGTTCTGCCTGCTGATCATGGAGACCTCCATGGTGGGCGTGTTCGTGGCCCTGGATTTCGTCCTGTTCTACATCTTCTGGGAGTTCATGCTCATCCCCATGTACCTGCTCATCGCGGTCTGGGGCGGGCCGCGCCGGGTGTACGCGTCGATCAAGTTTTTCCTCTACACCCTGGCCGGTTCGGTCCTGCTCCTGGTGGCGCTCATCGCCCTGTACCTGAAAACCGGCAGCTTCTTCATCCCGGCCATGATGTGGCAGGAATATTCGCTCACCTTCCAGGTGCTCGTCTTCCTCGCCTTCTTTCTGGCCTTCGCCATCAAGGTGCCGATGTTCCCGTTCCACACCTGGCTGCCGGCGGCCCACGTCGAGGCGCCGACCGCCGGTTCGGTGATCCTGGCCTCGGTGCTCCTGAAGATGGGCACCTACGGCCTGGTGCGCTTCTGCCTGCCGATCACCCCGGACGCCACCATGCTGCTGGCCGTGCCGATCCTGTGGCTGTCCATCGCCGGCATCATCTACGGCGGCTTCACCGCCCTGGCCCAGCAGGACATGAAAAAGCTGATCGCCTACTCCTCGGTGGGGCACATGGGCTTTGTCACCCTGGGCATTTTTGTGCTCAACACCCGGGGGCTCGAGGGCGCCATCCTGCAGATGATCAACCACGGTGTCACCACCGGCGCCCTGTTCCTCTGCGTGGGCATGATCTACGAGCGCACCCACAGCCGTGAGCTGGCCCTGGCCACCGGGGTGGGCCGGTACATGCCCTGGTATGTGACCTTCCTGACCTTTTTCTCGCTCAGTTCGTTCGCCTTCCCGGGGACCAACTCCTTTATCGGTGAATTCCTGGTGCTGGCCGGGGCTTTCGAGTTCGACCGGGTGGTGGCGCTGGCCGCCATCCCCGGCGCGGTGCTCGCCGCCGCCTACATGCTGCGCATGCTGCAGAAGATCGTCTGGGGCGGTACCGCCAACCCGGACCAGTCCCATCTCTTCGACCTGAGCAAGCGGGAGATCGTCGTGCTGGCGCCGTTTCTGCTCTTTGTCTTCTGGATCGGGCTGGGGCCCCAGCCCTTTGTCGATCTGATACACGTCTCGGTGACCAACCTGCTCGATCAGTTGCACACCTGGCAGGAAGGCCACCGGGTCGCACTGGCCCTGTGGCGGTAGACCCGGGCCCGCGGATCCTGCCCCAACCCAACCAGCGGCCCGGAGACCACCGGCGGCTGGCATCGAGGAATCGAATACTAAGGCGATATCATGGTTATCCTACCCGAACTGGTGCTGCTGGCCGGAGCGCTTGCCTTCTTCGTGATCAGCCTGGGCAAGGCGCCCGAGGACAAGCTGGTGCGATCCACCGCCCTCCTGGTGGGCATCGCGACCTTCGCGGCCGCCGTGCTGGCCTTCCGCTCCCAGGACAGCCTGTTTCACGGCGCCTACGCCATCGACCGTTTCTCCCAGCTGTTCAAGCTGCTGATCGGCTTCGCCTTCGCCCTGATGCTGGTGTTCACCCGCCACCACAAGGACATCGAGTCCCGGGTGCGGCCGGAATATTTCCTCTTCCAGATGCTCAGCGTTCTCGGCCTGATGATGCTCGTGAGCGCGGTCGAACTGATCCTCATGTTCGTTGCCCTGGAACTCTCCTCCTTCGCCCTCTACCTGCTGGTGCCCATGCGTGACGACCGCAGCGGCGTGCGCATGCAGATGGAGGCGGGCATGAAGTACATCCTCTTCGGCGTCATGGCCACGGGCTTCATGCTCTACGGCATGAGCTACCTGTTCGGCCTGACCGGCACCACCTCGCTCGCCGGAATCACCGCGTTCCTGAGCACCGGGACGCCGCAGCCGGCGGCGGTGGTGGCCGTGGTCATGATCCTCGGCGGCCTGTTCTTCAAACTGGCCGCCTTTCCTCTGCATTTCTGGGTGCCCGACATCTACCAGGGGGCGTCCAACGAGACCACCGCCTTCATCTCCACCATTCCCAAGATCGGCGCGGTGGCCCTGCTCATCCGCTTTTTGGCGCTGCCCTCCGGGCACCCGCAGTTCCTGGTTCACCTGCTTGCCGGGGTGGCCCTCTGTTCGATGTTCTACGGCAACCTGAGCGCGCTCGTACAGAAGGACATCAAGCGGATGCTCGGTTTTTCCGGCATCGCCCACGCCGGATTCATCATTCTGGGTCTGCTCGCCCTGAACGGCGAAGGCTTTGGCCTGGCGATCTACTACATCGCCGGATATGTGCTCATGAACCTCGCCTGCTTCCTGGTGATCAGCACCGTTTCCCAGCAGGGCGAGAACCTGCGCATCGAGGACTTCAACGGCCTCTACCGGCGGCAGCCGCTCCTGGCCTTCACCCTGGCGGTGGGACTGTTCGGCCTGGCCGGCATTCCGCCCTTTGTCGGCTTCATGGGCAAGTTCATGATCCTCACCTCCGCCCTGCGCGCCGACCAGGTGGTGGTGGTCTGCCTGGCGGCCATCAACACGGCCATCGCCATCTACTACTACCTGAGCGTGGTCAAGGCGGCCTACACCGCGGATCCGGAGAACCGGCCGGCGGTGACAGCGTCCCCGTCCATCCAGGCGACCGGTGTGGTCCTGGTGGCGGCCATTGTCCTGCTCGGCGCCCTGCCTTCCCGGCTGGTGGAATATGCCTGGGCGGTGGTGCAGTCCATGCTCTGAGCGCCCGGACCCGGAAACGGCAAAGGGGGATTCCGCCAGCGCGGAATCCCCCTTTTTTGTACCGGTTGGCAGGGTTGCGGGCGGATGCTAGCCCAACTGCTCCAGGCCGGGGGCCGGGAAGGCGGCACAGAGATCGCGCACCGCGGCCCCAATCTCGGCCTGCAGGGCGGTGTTGCCCGGATCCGAGACGATGGCGTCGATCCATTTGCCGGTCTGCACCATCTGTTCCTCCCGGAAGCCGCGCGAGGTGACCGCCGCCGAACCCAGGCGGATGCCGCTCGGGTCAAAGGGCTTGCGGGTGTCGAAGGGCACGGCGTTGTAGTTGAGCACGATCCCGGCCGCGTCCAGGGCCTTGGCGGCGATCTTGCCGGTGACCCCTTTGCTGGTCAGGTCGATGAGCATAAGATGGTTTTCCGTGCCGCCGGTGACCAGGTTGAAACCACGTTCCTTCAGTGTTTCCGCCAGGGCCCGGGCGTTGCTGACGATCTGGGCGGCGTACTGCCGGAACGCGTCGGTGGAGGCCTCTTTCAGGGCCACAGCAATGGCCGCGGTGGTGTTGTTGTGCGGACCACCCTGCAAACCGGGGAACACGGCCTTGTCGATGGCGGCGGCATGCTCCTGGCGGCAGAGGATCATCGCCCCGCGCGGTCCGCGCAGCGACTTGTGAGTGGTGGTGGTGACCACGTCGGCATAGGGAATGGGTGAGGGGTGAGCGC
>JAGODN010000301.1 GCA_017998195.1 Desulfobulbus sp.
GCCCAGCGCACCCATTCGCGCCGGCCATCCTGGCGGACAAACTGGTCCTCCTCGCACCGCTCGACGCTGCCCTGCAGGCAGCGCCGGTGCACCTCCCGCCAGCGTTCGGGGATCTCGGGGAACACCTCGTAGTGCGATCTGCCGATGATGTCCCGCTCGCCCAGGCCGTAATCGGCCAGGTAGCGGCGGCTCACCGCCAGGTAGCGCATCTGTTGGTCGAACATGGCGATGGCCGCCGGCGCCTGATCGACAAACAAGCCGAGCAGCAACCGCTCCCGGCGCACGGTTTCGCGCAGAGCGTAGCCCTCGCTGACGTCGCGGAACACGAGCACCACCCCGAGCAGGTCGCCGTCCGGGGTGAGGATGGGCGCGGCCGAATCGGCGATATGGCGGCGCTGGCCGTCCCGGGCGATGAGGATGGTGTGGTTGGCCAGGGTCACCGCCGCCCGGCTGGCGAGCACCTCCTGCACCGGGGTCGGTACCGGTTGGCCGGTGCGGCTGTCCTCGAGCGCCAGCACGCGGTCGAGCGGCTGGCCCTCTGCCGTCGCCGCCGGCCAGCCGGTGAGGGTTTCCGCCGCCGCGTTGACCAGGGTCACCCGGCCGGCCGCATCCGTGGCCACGACCCCGTCGCCGATGGCCTGGAGGATGACGGCCCGGTGCTCGAGCACGGCGCGGGTCTCGGCCGCGGCCTCGAGCAGATCCCGGTCGTGGGCCCGCTGCCGGCGCTGCCAGGCGATGAGCGCTCCGCTGCCGGCCAGGGCGGCCAGCGCGGCCATGAGGCCGAGCAGCAGGAGGATGCGGGCCTGACCGTCGGCAAAGGCCTCGGCCGTGTCGATCTTGGTCACCAGGAACCAGGGCGTGTCCGGGATGGGCAGGGCCACCGCCTCCACCTCGGCGCCGCGGTAGTCCCGGCCGCGCAGGGAGCCCTGGCGCCCCTGCACGGCCTGCACCGTGACCAGTTCGGTCTGGCTCAGCGGTTCGCGCAGGGTCAAGGCCGCGCCCGGCCGGTGGCGGGTGTTGGCCAGGAACAGCACCGCCTCGCCGTCCCGGCGCACGAGCAGGGTTTCCGCGGTGCGGCTGGGCAGCGGCCAGGCGTGCAGCTGCGGAAACAGGAAGCCGGCGCCATCGCTGAGCAGCAGCAGGCAGCCGAGGGCGCGACGCCCCCGGCCGGCAGCGTCGTACAGGGGCACGACCACGGCCGAGTAGGCCGTCTCCCCGGGGGCGTCCCGGTGCAGGTCCACGAACACCGGTCGCTGCCCGGCCAGGGCCCTCTGCAGCACAGGAGCCAGCCAGGGGGCAGGGTCAACGGTCGCAGGGCCGAGCCGCCACCGTTCCCTCGCCTCCACATCCACCAGGCGGACATCGCTGAAGCCATGTTCCTCGGCCAGGGAGGACAGGTGGCGATGCAGCTCCCTGCGGCTGGCCGCATCGGGCCCGGCCAGGAAGCGGACCACCGCGTCGACCAGGTAGGGATGGTGCATGAGGCTTGCGCCATCCTCGAGCTGATCGGCGTACCAGTCGGTGATCTGGGCCGCCTTGAGCCGGGCGATGGCCGAGAGTTCCCGGGCCACCTCGACCCGCACACTCTCAATCTGGACCCGGTAGATCCACATGCCGGCCGCGAACAGGGCCAGCACCAGGGCCACCGCCATGGCGACAGTCCGCCGGAACCCGGTTCCGGCGGCAGCGGTCATGCGGCCGCGGGCACCCCGGAGGGCAGGGTCAAGGTCGGCGGGCTGTTGGGACTGTGTCGATTTTCCGCTCATGACAGCGCGCCTCCGGCGTGGTCATCACGTGTTTTCGCCCGGCCGGGAAACCCGCGGGCGGTGCCGTTCTGCGGCCGTCTCGCCTGCTGTCTTCCGTACCACCGCACCGGGGCGGTCGCGCCCGGCGCCGACCCATGCCGGGCAACTTCCGGCCCGGCACAATCCCGCCCGGAGAGCGGCAGTGCCGTCAGCGGGGGCCTGCAGAAAACCGGCGAACAGGTGCACCACCAGCGGTGCAGGAACACAACCGCTGCAGGTTCGAGGAAAAGAACAGCAGGCAGTGCGAAAAAAAACCGCAACTCCGTGTCCGGGAGAACCGCGGATGGCTCTCCTCCGCCCCGGGAGTTGCCGCGACGACAACGACAGGTGATCGGGATTTTTACAAAATCTAGGGCACAACAGCAGGTTGCACAAGGGAAAAGAGACCGCAGGGTGCAGTGAGCTTGTCTTTCCTTGCGCCGGCAGACACAAGCTGTCCTGCAATGCTGCTGGTCCATGCCTGATCAATCCCTGCGATGAGAATGGTTCTTCTTCATTGTTGCCATTGCCCGGCCGCCACTGCCGATTTTTTACCGAATATTTACCTTTTTCTTTGACATTGACCAGGTGCTGTCAGACAATACCGGCAAATCGTCCAAACTGTTCCCCTGGTTGTGCAGAAGAGATTCTCCACCCCAGCTGTCCCCTGTCGTCAGGGTACTTGCCCTGAACGACTCGTTCTTTTTCCGCCGGTCCCGTGTCCGAAGAGAATATTTTCATGCCCCCGGTTTTCCATCTGCTGCTCGTCGCGGCCGATCCTGTGCTGTTGGATGGCCTGGACGAATGGCTCCGCACCTCGGCCCAGGCGCCCTGCACCCGCGTGCGCTGCGACCATGCCGCAGCCGCCGCCTCGCTGCTCGGCCGGGAAGAGTTCGACCTGGTCCTGTTCGCGCTCGACCCGGCCGAGACGGCCGGAGCGGACGCGCTTGCCCGCCTCGCCGCGGCCGCACCCGCCACCCCGGTGCTCGCCCTCAGCGCCCGGGACGACGAATCGCTCGCCCTGCAGGCCCTGCGCGCCGGCGCCCAGGACGTCCTGGTGCTGGAACGGCTGAACGCCGAGACCATCGGCCGCATCTGCCGCTACGCCATCGAGCGGGCCCGCGCCAAGGCCCAGTCCGAGACCTCGGAGCAGTTTCTCCGCGCCGCGGTGGACACCCTCTCCGCCCACGTGGCCATCCTCGACAGCCGGGGGCGGATTGTGACGGTGAACCGGGCCTGGCAGACGTTTGCCGCAGCCAACGGCATGCCGGCCGACATGACCTTTGCGGGTGTCGATTATTTTTCGGCCTGCACCGGGGCGAGCGGCGAGGACGCGCCCACCGCGGCCGCGGCCGCGGCCGGCCTGCGCGCGGTCATCGCCGGCGAGCGCGACCTGTTCGAGATGGACTACCCCTGCCACGGCCCGGACGAGCAGCGCTGGTTCCACCTGCGCGTCACCCCCTTTGCCGAACCGGCGCCGCGGCGGGTGGTGGTCGCCCACGAGAACATCACCGACCGCAGGCTGGCCGAGGCGGCCCAGCGACGCAGCGAGGGGCTGTTCGAGAAGATCTTCACCATGGCCCCGCTCGGCCTGTGGCTGGCCGACACCCGCGGGCGGATCCTGCGCGGCAACCCGGAGGGGCTGCGCATCTGGGGCCTGCCCCCGGACGAGCGCCTCGACCGGCCCGGGCTGTTCCGGGCCCGGCGGCTGCCCGGCGGGGAACCGGTGGGCCCGGCGGACTGGGCCATTGTCCGCAGCGTGCGCCAGGGGGTGACGGT
>JAGODN010000302.1 GCA_017998195.1 Desulfobulbus sp.
GGCGAACAGCGCCTTGAGAGTGGGGTCGTCGTAGTAGCGTCCGCGATCGAGCGCCACCGGACCGGGAAGAGTTGCCAGGAGGGAGGCGAAATACTCCATGGAACCGGCAACCGGCCCGGCCAGCACCCGCCGGTATCCCCTGGCCTGGCGAATGACCGGGTCGGCGATCTGCACCACCCGGTCCGTGGCCTGCGCCACCGGATCCGCCGCTGCTGCCCGGGGCTGCAGACGCTGCCAGAGGCTCCCCACCCATGCGCCGACGCGCGACTGCCCGTGCTGCTCACTCATGGTTCACCTCTCAGGAGGATGGTGCCCCCGACCCTGCCCTGGTCAGGCCGGCCGCGCCGGCGGACTCTCCCCGGCCGGCCCGACCGACTCGGGGGGCCGTTGCCGGTGCTCGAAGAGATCAACGGCCGCGGCCACGGTCATGCTCCAGAACGCCTTGTTGGGGGCTGCCTGCTGGTTGAGCCAGCTGGCATTGAAAAAATTGAGCAGTGATCGTTTGACGCGGACAAAGAGCAGCCTGATCCCCTGCCCGTCGAGCTCGTCCCGCAGTTCGGCCAGCTTGTGAAGGGCCGTGATGTCGACCACATTGATCGGGCTGGTGTCGACTATGACCCATTCGATCGCTACCGGGGAACTGGCGATCTCCCGCTTGATGCGTTCCTTGAAATAGTCGGTGTTGAAAAAAAGGAGATCGCCGTCGAACCGGAAGAGCATGAGGCCGGGGACGGTCTCGGCTTCAGGGTAATCGGTCACGTTGTGAAATCCGCTCATCCCCGGAACCCGCCCCAGCACGGCCACATGCGGCTGGGTCGCGGTGTACAGCATCCACAGCAGGGTCATGCCGATGGCCAGCGCCACCCCCGGCAGGACGTCGAAGTAGAGCACCCCGACCGTGGTCACCAGGGAGAAGGCCAGTTCACGACGGCTGGCGGCATAGAGTTGGCGCAGCGCAGCGAAATCGAAGAGGCCAAGACTCGCCACCACGATGATCGCCCCCAGGGCGGCGCTCGGCAGCGAGGCCAGGGGGCCGGTGAAAAAGAGCAGGAAGCCCAGGATGGTCAGGGCGGCGATCACCCCGACCAGCTGCGTCCTGCCGCCCATGGCATTGTTGACCGCGGTCCGTGAATCGGCGCCGGTCACCGGGAAGCCCTGAAACAGTCCGGTGGTGAGATTGCACACCCCGAAGGCGATCAGCTCCTGGTTGGCATCGATCTCATACCGGTTGCGGCGGGCGAAACTCTTGGCGGTCAGCACGCCGCTGGTGAAGCTGATCAGGGCGATACTGGCCGCATGCTGCACCAGGATTTCAAACCGGGAAAAGTTGAAGCGGGGGATGTGCAGGGTCGGCAGGCCTGCGGGCACCGGCCCCAGCACGGCCACGCCCTGCGCCTTGAGGCGCAGCACCTCGACCACGACGATACTGGCGGCGGCGACAATCAGGGCAGCCGGCAGGCGGGGCGCCCATCGTTTCAGGGCAAAGAGGGCCGCGAGAGCGAGCAGGCCCAAGATGAGGGTGGGCAGGTGGGGCGCATCGACCTGGCGAATGAACTCGCCCAATTTCCCGAAAAAACCGCCGGCTTCGCTCCGGTAGCCGAACAGCTTGGGCAACTGCCCCACGAGCACGATCAGGGCGATCCCGTTGAGGTAGCCGACGAGAATGGGCTGGGAGAGAAAATTGGCGACAAACCCCAGCCGACAGACGCCAAAAATGATGTTGAACAGCCCCGTGATCAGGGTGATGGAGATCATCAGCTCCAGGTAGCGCTGCGGGTCGCCGCCGGCGAGCGGACCCAGGGCCGCGGCCACCATCAGGCAGGTGGCCGCGTCCGGGCCGATGATCAGCTGCCGCGATGAACCGAACAGGGCATAGGCCAAGAGCGGCAGCAGGGCGCAGTAGATGCCCTGCACCGCGGGGGCGCCGGCGATCTCCGCATAGGCGATGCCCACCGGCAAGGCGACCGCAGCCACCGACAGGCCGGCCAGAGCGTCATGCCGAAAATCGCCCCGGTGATACTGGAGCAGGGGCACGAGACCGGGAAGGTACCGTTGCAGCCACCTGTTGAGACCATCTGGTTGGGGCACAGTGTTCGCCTTGTTCATGAGACCCACCCGGGTGCAGGAAACGGCAGGACGGCCGGCGGGGCGCTCCACGACCGGCCATGTCCAGCCACCTCCTGCAGCGGTGTTTACCAGAAGGCGTAGCCGATACCGACACCTCCGACCCACTGGGTCGAGTCGCCCCGCTCATCGACGATCGGGCTGTCGCCGGGGTCGCCGGTAAGGACCGAGGCGCGCACACCGGCGCTCAACAGCCAGTTCCTGTCCAGAAAGAAGATGCCGCCCAGCACCAGGTAGTATTCGTTGACCCCGGAGTCGGCGGTGAAGAACGGCAGGTCGGAGGTGCCGACGTTGTCCGCGTTGACGCCGAAGTAGTGGTTGGCATAGTCGTCATCCTGGTAGACGGCGCCGACGCTCACGTTCACATCAAGGGGTTTGGCCACCGGCAGCCAGTAGCGGGCGCTGACGTTGGCGCGGAAGCCGTCGCTCTCGTCGCCCACATCCTGATAGACCTTGGCCCCGACGAGCAAGCGATGGCGCCGTTCCTTGGCAAGGATCCAGACGATATCGGCAAAGGCGCCGGCCTCGATGGTGTCGTCGATCTCTGCCATCAGCTTGACCTGGTCGTCGTCAACGTCGTCGGTCCGGCCAAAATGGTAGTTGACCAGCGGACCGAAACGGAACATCTCGTCGTCGAGCAGGTTGATGGTCAGTTCGTTGGCCAGCACTTGCACATACCGTTCCTGTCCGGTCCAGGTGTAGCGGAACATGGGGGCAAAGCCAAAGGTGTAGTCGTCGGAACCGCGGTAGTCAGGCAGGGCGCCCACGGCCACGCCCAGCACGGTGGGCACGTTCTCCAGATCGAGTTCGAGCATGCCGGCCGCTCCAGCCGGGGCGCTCGGCAGGAAGGTGGACACGCCGCCCACCAGGGCGGCAAGGGCCATTGTTTTGATCACTTTTCCTGCAGACATCCGTTTCTCCTTTTTGCTGTTGTTGCCTGATAAAGACCCGGGCCCCTTGACGGAGCGACCGCGTTTGTCCACCAGGGTGCCGATCGTTCCCGTTGTTCAGGGGGTTTTGTGAGCCGCATCGAGGGTGACCCGCAACCGTTTGGCCCAGAAGGCCAAGGCCTCCTCGGTCGCCCCCAGCCTGCTGAAGCCGCTCATTTTGGAACCGTTGAAGGTGTCGATGGCCGCGACCAGGCGTTCATTGGTCAGGGAATCGAGGAATTCCACCTCCATGCTGGCGCCGCCGACGCCGGTATAGGACCCGGTGGTTGTCCTGTTGGCAACGCTCATTGCCAGGCCCACGGGTAGGACCGTGGTCAGACCGCTCACCGCCGGATTGCTGGTTTCGATGTTGGTGAGGGCCAAGCGAATGCGCAGGACATCATCACCCGGTTCGCCCGTCAGCGGATAGGCGTTGCCCAGCGCCTCGAAAACGGCGCGGTGGAAGGTGTCGGCCAGGGCCTTGAGTTCACTGGCCTGGATCCCCTGCTC
>JAGODN010000303.1 GCA_017998195.1 Desulfobulbus sp.
GCTCCAGGCAGGAGGCGACCAGCTCGACGATGGTCACCAATTGGTCCTTGCCGGCCGTGGTCCGCTGCGTGTCCAGGGCGGCGAACCAGGCGGCCGCGTCCTCGACCCGGCGGAGCGCGGCCTGCTGGCGGGAGGGCACACGGCTGGACAGGCGCAGCACCACGGCCGCGCATTCGCTCCCGGCCGGCGCCAGCGGGCAGGCGAGCAGGTCGAAGAACTGGCCGCCGCTCTCGCCCCGTTCCTGCACGAGCCGGGACCGGTCCTCCCCCAGGGCCGCCTCGGCGAGCGCGGCGAACTGGGGCCCGACCGCGTCCGCGTCCGGCCAGAGGGCGATGGCGGCAATATCCTCCCCGCCCGTGGTGCGGGCGAACACCGCGCCGCCGGCCACCCCGTCGATCAGGCGGCAGAGCGTGAACAGCCAGTATTGGGCGAGTTGATCCTTCAAACCGGTGGTGCGTCCTGCATCGGGTGATGGTCCATGTGCTGCCGGGGCGTTCGCTTCCGGCCGGAAAAAAAAGACCGCGGGCCGGAACGCCGCGGTCTGCCTGACGGAATGCGGCGCGGTCTGGACAGCGCCGAAGGCGGCCTCTTCAGCTGCCGATGGCGTAGTCCAGCGCCGCCAGCGAGGTGAGATAGCCGTAATAGCTGACCACCAGGTCGTTCCGGGTCTTGGTCAGCGTGCGCTGCGCCTCGTTGAATTCGAGCACGTCGTAGGCCCCGGTTTCATAGCGTTTTTCGGCCAGGACGAGGTTCTCCCGGGCCAGCTCCAGGGTCTGCCGGGCAATGGCCACGCTCTCTCGGGCCTCGGCCGTGCGCAGCCAGCTCTCGGTCACCTCGCGGGCGATGAGCAGGCGCAGATCCTGCAGTTGGGCCCGGTGCTCGAGCACCCGCCCCTGGGCCGCGGCCGCGGCGCCCGCGGTGCGGAAGCCCGAGAACAACTCCCAGGTGGCGGTGACGCCGGCCTCCATGTTGTCCTGGTACAGGGACAGGCCGGTATCATAGTCATTGTAGCGGGCGTTGGCGGTTATGGAAGGAAAATAATCACCCCGGGCCTTTTCCAGGCCGGCCTGGGCCGCGTCGATCAGGTGGTCGAGACGACGCAGGTCCGGCCGCGCCTGCACCGCCCGCTCGATCAGGGCATCGACGTTTTCGTCCACCGTGGGCAGGGTGGCGGGCAGGCTGCCGCTCTCGACGGGCTTGTCCGCGAGCCGGTACCGACCCTGGTTGGGCCGGGTGCCGAGGACCTGGTCGAGCGCGGTCCGGGCGATCTGCAGGTTGTACCCGGCCCGGCTCAGGTTCATGCGGGCGTTGGCATGCTCGACCTCGGCGTTGATCACGTCCACCCGGGTGCGCACCCCGGCCTGGAGGTACTTGCGGGTCCGCTCCAGGTGCTGGGCGAAACTGGCCACCGAGTCGCCGGCCACCTCGACCAGGCGCATCTTTTCGAGCACGTTGTAGTATTCCTTCTTCACCTGGAAGATGGTGGCGTTGCGCTGCTTGCCCAGGGCGGCCTCGGCGGCCTCGCGGTTCGAGCGCTCCGCGGCGATGGCGCCGCCGGTCCTGCCGAAGTCGTAGAGCAGCTGGGAGACCTCGGCCGAGGCGTGGGCCACGTCGTCGTTGACGACCTCCTCCGATTCCGTGGCCGTGGGCGCCACCACGCCGCCATCCTCGGTGAGCAGGGAGGTGACATCCTTGCGGTGCACGTAGCTGTAGGTGCCGGCCACTTCCACCCGGGGGAGGTAGGCGGCCCGGGCCTGGGTGAGTTCGCCGTCGCTCTGGGCCACCCGCTGGCGGGCGGCCTCGATGCCCTTGTTGTGCTCGAGCGCGATGCCGACGAGGTCGTCCAGGGTGAGCACCGGGTTCTTGCCGGCCGGTTTCGCGGCGGCGGGGTGGGTGGCGCTCTGTTCGACCTGGCCTGCGCCTTCGGCCGCCGGGTTGTCCGCGGAGCAGGCGGGCGAGGTCGGGGCAAGGACGAGCAGGGCCGCGGCCAGGAGGGCCGGGGCGGGGATGGCGGCAAACGGGTACTTGGCTGTGGACGGCATGACGCTCCTGTGCTGTGCGTGGTTATGAACGCTGTGCAATTACATCGGAGCGTAAGCCGTGTTTCTTTATTGTCGCCGTCGATTTTTTTGAGCGAACCGCCGCGACCGGCCTCAACCAATAGCCGCCGCGGCCGCACAGGCCGGGCCGTTCGGGTCGCAGAGGATCTCCAGGTTGTCCAGCTTGTCGATGGTGTAGGCGGCGTTCTCGCGCAGGTCCAGGTGGCTGCCCGCCACGCGCACGCCGGTGCCCTCCAGGCAGTCGAACCGCGGCCCCCCGGCAAGGGCCAGGTGGTGGCGGCTGAGGATCACGAAATCGCGGCCATAGGCGCGGAACAGGAGCGCCTCCGGGAAGCGCCGGCGCAGTTCCTCGGTCAGCCGGAGTACGAGCAGGTTGCCCTGTTCCCAGCCGTGGGTGCGGTTGTAGTCGGCCAGGTGCTGCAGGTGCAGGCTGTGCAGGCAGTGGTAGTCGGTCAGGGTGCCTGGATCCTGGAGGACGATCTGCAGGTAGTCCTCGTTGTACAGGCCGGTGAGCTTGTCGCTGAAGAAATAGGAGAAGCGCCGCTGTTCCATCTGGTTCTTGGGCAGCTGGCTGACCGCGGCGGGCAGCTCCACCCCGCCGAGGGCGACGAGCGCCGCGGCCACCACCTCCGGGTCGAACTGGCTGCCACTGAGCGACTGCAGCTCGGCCAGGGCCTCGTCCACGGACTTGCGCGGCTTGTAGATGCGGTTGGTGGTCATGGCGTCGAAGCTGTCGGCCACCACCAGGATGCGGGCGAGCAGGGGGATGCCCGGGCCGCGCAGCCGGTCCGGGTAGCCCATGCCGTCATAGCGCTCGTGGTGGTGGCGGATGATCGTGGCCAGTTCCCGGTACATGGCGATGCCGGCGAGCATGGCCGAACCGGCCCGGGCGTGCTCCTTGATGAGTTCGTAGTCGAGCGGGGAGAGCCGGCCGGGCTTGAGCAGCACCGAGTCCGGGGTGGCGATCTTGCCGATGTCGTGGAGGATGGCCGCCTGCTGGAGCAGGTCGATCTGCGCTCCGGCCAGCCCCAGGCGTTCGGCGAGCAGCCGGCTGTAGCGCGCCACCCGCACGGTGTGGCCGGCGGTATAGGTGTCGCGCTGGTCGATCATGTCGGCAAACGAGAGGATGGTCTGCTCGAAGTTCTCCCGCCGCTCCCGCTCCAGGCGGTCCACCTGTTCGCGCTGACGCAGGGCGTGGATCGCGAAGCCGATGTCGCCGGCCAGTTCCTCGAGCATGGCGATCTCCTCCGGCTCGAACCCCTCCCGGCGCATCGTACAGACACACAGCACCCCGAGCGGGGCGGCCTCGCGGGCGGCGCGCAGCGGCAGGGCAATGACCGCCCGAAAGCGGAGGGTGTTGGCCCGGTCGAGCCAGGGGGTGACGCTGGCCTGCGGGTCCCACTGGACGAGCACCACGGTGGCGTTGTCCCGCAGGCAGCGGGCCGCGGGCGAAGCCGGAAACGGGTGACCCGGGTCGGCGAGCGGG
>JAGODN010000304.1 GCA_017998195.1 Desulfobulbus sp.
CCTGCCCACGGCCGGGTAGTTGAACAGCAGCATCGGCATGGTCTCGGCCACGGCCCTGGCCACCGCCTGGACCACGTTGTTGTCCATGTTGCCGGCCAGGAGCGGATGCGGCGGGCAGAGGATGGCGCCCGTTCCCTGCGTGGTTTCCTCGCGAAAGAGCAGTCGCCCTTCCAGCTGGCCGCACTCGCCGGGAATGCACAGTTCGACCGCGTGCAGACCCTCGCCCATCAGTAGACCCCCTGACGGTCCCTGGGCGTGGCAAAGGCCAGGGGTTCGACAGCGGCCAGCCCCACCTCCCCGTCCGGGCAGACCACGGCGACGGCCGTATCCCGCTCCGGCAGATTGACGATCAGGAAGCTGGGGTCCAGCCGGTGGACGATCACCCGGCCTCGCTGCCCGGGGGCGACCCTGCCGGCCAGGTCCTGGTCCGCCTGTTCATGCGCCGGGATCGGCGCCAGCTGCAGCCACAGGGCCGGATCCCCCACCTGGAAGACATCCTCCCGCTCCAGGCCGGGCGGCGGCGACAGGGGCGCCCCTTGCGGTTGCGACTGGTCCCAGCGCACCGGGAAGGTGACCCCGAACAGGCTGTTGCCGTAGCCGGGAAGGATCACCGCCCGGGGAAACCGGGCGCGCAGTTCGCTCGCGGTGGGCGCGTCCAGGCGCATGCCGCCGGTGTGGATGCCGCGAATCCGCTGCCGCTGTGCCGGCTGCATCCGCTCCGCCAGGGCCTGCAGCAGCGGCGGGGTGGTGAACAGGGTGTCGATCGGCTGCTGGTTGATGATGTTCATCGCCTGGGCGAGCACATGCTCCATGTAGAGGGTGAAGCCGATGGAACCCCTGGCCTGCCGCTTGATCCAGCGCACGTCGCAGTCGACCGTGAAGGGCTCCAAGCTGCCCAGGGACCGGGCCATGAAGCGGGCCGAGCGGTCGATGATGTGCGGTCCGCCCGGGCCGACGAACAGCCAGCACCCCTGGCGGGGGAACCCGTGTTCGGCCACCGCCTTGAGCCAGGGGGCGATGAAGGCACTGTCAAATTCCCGGGGCGAGAACACCCGGCGGCAGGGGTCGCCGGTGGTGCCGCCGGTCTCGGACAGCAGCATGGTGGCCAGCTCCCGGTGCAGGGCGCGGGGAATGAAATCAATCAGCGGCCGGGTGCGCAGGGCGCTGACGTCCATGGGACCGAGGCGATGGAAATCCGCATGGCCGCGGATTTCCCGGCGGACGTCGAACCCCAGCTGCTGCTGCCGCTGCAGCCAGTAGGGACTGCCCTGGTCCGGGTCGAAATGGAGGGCGAGGACAGTGGCGATGTGGCGATCATTCATGAGCGTTTCCAGGAAAGCAGCAGCAGGGGCAGCAGCACCATGTCGCAGAAGATGGCGAGCCACAGGGCGCCGCTGATCAACAAACCGAAATGGCGCAGGGGCATGAACGGCGAGGCGAGAAAACCGAGGAAACCGGTCCCCGAAATCACCGCCGCGGTGAGCATGGCCGGACCGGCATAGTGGATGGTGTCATGGAGGTGCGCAGCCGCGGAAGCGGACGCCCTGGTGGCCGCCTGCAGCCGGTGGAGGAAGTGGATGGTGTCATCCACGACGATGCCGAAGACGATGCTGGCCACCGTGACCGTGGCCACGCTCAAGGGGATGGCGAGCCAGCCCATGAGGGCGAGGATGAAGAAGACCGGCAGGATGTTGGGGATGATGGCCAAAAGAGCGAACGACCACGAGCGCAGGGCCAGGCCCATGATCAGGGAAATGGGCACGAAGGCATTGGCAAAACTGGTGAGCAGCGAGGTGAACAGCTGCCGCTGCCCCCGGCAGTAGAGGGGCACCGAGCCGGTGACATAGGGCTGGGGCCGCGGGCCGAGCCGCTGCTGCAGCAGGGTTTCCAGGTCTTCGGCCAGGGCCAGGGTCGGTTCCGAGGCCACGGTGCGGAGCAGGACCGTGGCCCGCTCCGGGCGCTGGTCCATGGTGTCGAGCGTGAGCAGGGCGGGAAACCGGGCCCCGTGCCCGGTGGCCTCGGCGATCACCGTGCCGTCGGTAAAGGTGTAGAGCACCTGGGTGACCTCCGGGTGGCTGCGCCCATAGTCGGCAAGCACGCCACGGAGCTGGTCGTTGGCGAGGTGATTGCCCGCCAGGTCGATCTCAAACGGGGTCAGGCCGAGACCGCCGTTTTCGATCTGCTGGTAGTGCCCGCGGACCTGGGCGTTCTCCTGAAAAAAATCGAGGATGAGCGAGCCGGTCTGCAGCCGGCTGATGCCGACCCCGGAGAGCACGATCAGCACCGCGAACAGCCCGGCGAACCCCGGCCGGTGGCGGGCCATGCAGCCGACATAGCCCTGCGGCAGGGGGATGGCGCGGCAGGGCGCGGGTGCAAAGAAGAGCCCAAGCAGGATGAGCGAGGTGAGCAGCGACAGTCCCCCGGCCACCGCGCCCCACAGGCCAAGCTGGCGGATGGGCAGGTAGCTGCTGAACACCAGCGAGAAAAAGCCGATCATGATGGTCAGCCCGGAGAGCAGGCTCGGCGGCGCCACCGCGGCAAAGAGGCTGAGACCGTCCGGATGGTCCGGGTCCGGCTGTTTGCTCACCAGGTGGATGGCATGGGCGATGCCCAGGATCATGGTGCAGGGCGGCAGGGCGAGCAGGATCATGTTCAGCCTGACCCCGCCCAGGGCCATCACCCCGGTGATCTGCAGCGCGGGCAAACAGCCGCACAGGAGCACCAGCACGATATTGCGCCAACTCCGCACCAGCAGGACGACCCCAACGGTCAGGATCGCCAGCACCACCGGAAACAGGGTTTGCGTGGACTTGGCCGAAAGCTGGTCGAGCAGGGTGGTCAGGTACCAGACCCCGCCCAGGTGATACCTCACCTGGTGCCGGTCGAGCACGTGCTCGACCTCGGCGAGCAGGGCGGCCAGCGCGGTCGGATCGCTGTCCGCCCTGGGGACCACGAAGAACAACCCCACCTCCTGACCGCTCAGGGAGCGGATGGCCAGTGGGTTGAGACGATCGGCGCTGGTCTCTGCCTGCAGGGCGTCGGCGATTTCTTCCTGGGAGAGCAGGTCCAGGTCGGGCAGGTAGACGATCAGCGGGTCGATGATGCGGTGGCGGGCAACGAACTGCCGGTACTGCTGCCAGTGGGGATCATCGGCCGATTGCCACACCGCCAGCGAATTGTCCACCCGGCTGTGCAGGGCGGCAACGCCGCAAACCAGCGTCAACCCGACAAAAAGGACCAGGGTGAGGGTCCGGTGCCTGCGCAGGGCAGCCCCGAAATGCAGGAACAAGCGCTGCATGACCGGCTCTCAGTGTTTCCTGAGAAAGGCGCCGGTCCACGGGGTGATGCATTTCATGCCGGCCGAGGCGATGGCATGGTTGACCCGGTTGGCGACCAGGTCCCTGGGCCCCTGGGTGAGGATGGCGTCGAGCGAACTGAGAAAATAGTCGATCTGCTCCTCGGTGATCACCAGCGGCGGGTAGACCCGCAGCACCGCCCGGTTGTTGAGCATGAGCGTGCCGAGGATGCCGAACTGCTTGAGC
>JAGODN010000028.1 GCA_017998195.1 Desulfobulbus sp.
GGGCGGCGGCCATGTGCCGATCGTGGCCATGACCGCCCATGCCATGGACGAGGACCGGGACCGCTGCCTGGCCGCGGGCATGGACAGCTACCTGAGCAAGCCCTTCCGGCACGAGCAGCTGGCGCGAGTGCTCGGTGCGGTGGCGGGCCGCCCTGCTGAGGCTGAACGGGCCGCCGCCAAGCCTTCGCCACCCCAGGGTACGGACCGATGAGCAACCACCAGCTGGCCGGTAACCAGTCCGCGCCCCTGCTCGGCGGGATGCTGGCGCGCGCCCTTCACCTCGGCGCCTCGGCTGCGGCCGCCCTGCCGGCCCGCGACCTGGTGGTGGCCGACCACTTCGCCGCCCTGTGCGCGGCCCCGCATCGCTGCCCGAGCTACGGGCTCGCGCCCGGCTGTCCGCCCCACAGCCAGTCGCCGGCCGGGTTCCGGGCCGAACTGGCCGACTACCGATGGGTGCTGGTCTTCCGGATCGATGTCCCGGCCGCGGACCTGCGCACCGGAAAACGGCTGGAGGTAGCCAGGCGCATCCATGCGCTGGCCGCCACACTGGAAACCGAGGCGCCCGGGTTCGGCTTTACCCGCGCCCGCGGCCTGGCCGCGGGGTCCTGTTTCGAGCTGTACTGTGCCGACCGGGACCGCTGCGCGGTGCTGGCCGAGCACCTCCCCTGCCCGCACCAGGACCGGGTACGACCCTCCCTGTCCGCGGTGGGCGTCGATTTCACCGCTCTGACCGCGGCCGTCCATTGGTCCCCGGCTGTGGTCGGCGAGGCCTCGTCGCAGCCGGCCACCGAGCCGGCCCTGAGCATGCTGGCCGGCCTGGTGCTGCTGGCCGACTGAGCCCGCCCTGCCCTTCCCTTTCCACGAGAATGTCCCCATGCATACCGACGAATACGAGATTTCCCTGGCCCGTGAGATCAAGCACTGCGAACAGGTGGTGCGGACCACGAAACACGCGCTGGCCGACCGGCAGCAGCGCTTCGGGGTGGACTATGCCGCCGCCGCGGCCGCGGTCGCGGCGGGCCGGCTGCAGATCGACGGCCGGGAGCTGGCCGCCTGGCGGGAAGACGACGAGGCGCTGCCCGTGTGGGAACAGCGCCTCGTGGACTACCGCGAGGCCCTCTCCGTCATGCGGATTTCAGCCTCGCGTTTTTAGATGGTCCCGGGGTTCAGTGGCCGCCCGGGAACAGCCACTTGCTCAGGTAGTAGAGGATGAACAGCGAACCCACGCCGATGCCGATACTCCAGCGGATCAGGCTCAGTTCCACCGGCAGCAGCGGTTCGTACTCCATTTTCTTGATTTCTTCGGCCACCTTGGCCTGTTGTTGCGGTTTCATGGAGGGTCTCCTTCTTAGATGGTGGGTGGCTTGACGCCGTGGAAAAAGAGCCACGAGATGAACAGGCCGACCCAGATGATGAACCCGAACAGGCTGATGCAGTAGACCGCGGCCAGTTTGCCCAGCCCCTCCTCCATCAGTTTCTTGAAGTTCGACACCAGGCCGATGGTGAAGAAGCAGAGCAGGAAGAACAACCCGCGGAACACGTCCCCCTGGCTGCTCGATGACTTGGCCTTGGCCAGGAAGCTCTTGGGCTCCTTGATCGAGGCGTTGACCTCCTTTTCGTCGGCCTTGGCCTGGTCCAGCTGGGTCTGCAGGGTGGCCAGGGCCGCCGGGTCGGCGGTCGCCTGCATCTTCGTCTCGATGGTGGTGATGGTTGCCTTCAACCCGGCCAATTGCTCTTCAGCCGGCCCCATGGCCTTGGCCGAGGGCCAGCACATGACCACCAGGATGACAAAGGTGAGCACGTAGCCGATGACGAATTTCGGGAAGCGGTGCCAGATCTCGGCGGCGTTCACCTTCTGTCCGGGCCGGACATCGATCTTGGCGCACCAGATGTAGGCCAGCAGGAAGGCCCAGATGCCGATGAAGATGTCGATGAACATCTTCACCGTGGTGGCGGTCATGGTCACCCAGCCCTCGGCATAGTTGATGCCCGCCTGGTCCAGGGCCTGGGCCCGGATGAGGGCGTCGGTGATGGCGCCGCTGGCGATGGCGCCGCCGTCGGACTTGACCGCGAGCCCCATCCAGGCGCCGGCCACCAGCGGTTCGGTCCACAGGAAGAACTTGGCGAGGAAGGGCAGCAGCACCATTTCCACGGCCACGAAGATGACCACCAGCGAGGAGACCATGATCGGCACGATGGGCCGGGCGCGGATGGCGCCGCCGGTGGCGATGGCCGCGCTCACGCCGCAGATCGAAATGCCCGAGGCGAGCGGCGCTGACCACTCGCGGCTGAACTTGAAGTACTTGCGGGCGATGTAGTAGACCACCGCCCAGTAGATGAGGTAGGCCTCGACGATGGCGCAGAAGCCCCGGAACATGATGTTGCTCGCCAGGCCGAACGACTCGGCCGCCTTGATGCCCAGGCCGGCGCCCATGATGACGATGCCGGTCTTGATGTAGAGTTCGGGCCGGGCCGCCTCCTTCATGGCATTGGCCAGGCCGGGGAAGAAGTTGCCGATCACCAGGCCCAGGATCAGGGCGAGGATGTAGCCGAACTCGCCGCTCATGCTCATGGCCCAGGGGATGCCGAACTTGGCGGCCTGCTGCTCGGTGGCGGCGATGTAGGCCCAGTGCCCCAGGAACCAGCAGAGGTAGCTGAGCCAGAAGGCCAGGGTGAAGCCGATCATGAATTTGCGCACGTTGGCGCCCAGGGCTATGGAGCCCAGGGTCATGATGGTCAGCGCGAACAGGTAGGTGAGCGCCACCGACATCAGCGGCGACAACCCCTTCTTCTCGTACTGCTGGCCGACCTGGAGGGTGGAGGTGTCGCCGTCCACCGCGACCGTGGCCTCCTTGCCGTCCTTCTTCCTGACGGTCACCTTCTGACCGTCGATTTTGGTGATCTCCCCCTTGACCGTCTGGTACGTGCTGGAGATGGCGGTGATCGCCTTGGCCGGCTCTACCCAGACGCCGGTCTTCGCGCCCCAGCCGAGGATGTCCACCCCTTGGAACGATCCCAGGCTGAGGACGAAGATAACCAGTCCGAGCAGCAGGGCCAGCCAGTCTTCACTGATCCAGCCGCCTCCCTCGCCTGCCCTGTGTTCCGTTGCTTGCGCTGCCATACACATGCCTCCTTGGTTGTGGTTGCCGTGAAAACAACCCTTGTTTTCACGAGAAAAAACCTGACCTTCCCGGTGCCGTTCAGCGGAAATCCGCGGCCCGCTCGCCGGTGCGGGCGAGAATCTTCTGCAGGGCCACCCGGCTCAGGCCCGACAGCCGGGCCGCCTCGCTGACGTTGCCCTGGGTGCGGGCGAGCAGGGAGCGGACGTAGTCGAGGGTGAAGTCGTGCACCACCGCGGCCTTGGCCTCCTTGTAGGCGAGCGGCAGGCCAGTCGGCGGGGTTGCGCCCACCCGGTCCGCGCCGGCCTGCACGTTGCCGTCGAGCACGGTGCGCACCAGGGCCATATCCACCCGTTCGCCGGTGGCGAACACCGCCAGGCGGCGCACGAAGTTCTCCAGTTCGCGAACATTGCCCGGCCACGGCCGGGCGGCCAGCCACTGGAGCACCTCCGGCGAGGCCTCCTTGGCGGCCAGGCCCAATTCCTCGCAACTCCTGGCGAGGAAGACGCGGGCCAGGAGCGGGATGTCCTCCACCCGCTCGCGCAGCGGCGGCAGGGTGAGGACGAGCACGTTCAGCCGGTAGTAGAGATCCTCGCGGAAGGTGCGGGCGCGCAGGCGGGCCTCCAGGTCCTGGTTGGTGGAGGCGATCACGCGCACGTTCACGCCCTGCGGGTCGCTGGCGCCCACCGGCCGGATCTCGCCGTTCTGCAGGCAGCGGAGCAGCTTGGTCTGCATGGCCGGGCTGATGTCGCCGATCTCGTCCAGGTGCAGGGTACCGCTCTCCGCGGCCGCGAACAGCCCCTTGCGGTCCCGGTCGGCGCCGGTGAAGGCGCCGCGCACGTGGCCGAACAGCTCGCTCTCCAACAGGTTCTCCGGGATGGCGGGACAGTTCACCGCCAGGAAGGGACGGGCGGCGCGCGGGCCGGACTCGTGGATGAGCCGGGCCGCCAGTTCCTTGCCCGTGCCCGACTCGCCGCGGATGAGCACCGTGTAGTCGGACTGGGCCACCGCCGCGATGGTGCGGTGCAGCCGCTGCATGGCCGGCCCCTCGCCCACCAGGGCGGTGCGGTTGTCCCGCCGGGAGACCATCTGCCGGAGTCGGTCGTTTTCCGCCAGCAGGCGGCTGCGCTCCAGCGCCTTGGCCGCCACCCGGAACAGCTGGTCCGACTCGACCGGCTTGGTAAGGAAATCATAGGCCCCGGCGTGCAGGGCCTCGACCGCGGTTTCGATGGTGCCGTGGGCGGTGAGCACCACCACGCTCAGATCCGGGTGGCGGGCGAGCACCGCTTCGAGCAGCTGCATGCCGCTCATCTCGGGCATGCGCAGGTCGGTGACCAGGAGGTGCGCCTCCCGCTCGGCCAGCACGGCCAGGGCCTCGCGCCCACTGTGCACCGCGGCCACGCGGACGTCCGGGAAGCGACCGGCCAGGAGGCGGGCGAGACCGCGGGCGAAATCCGGCTCGTCGTCCACCACCACCGCCCACACGCCCTGGTGTTCCGTCCCCCCCGCGCCGGCGGGCAGGACCATCCGTTCGTCGCCCGTCATGCCTGCACCTCCCGCTCCGCACACGCTTCGGCCCCGGGCAGCAGGACCGTGAACCGGGCCCCGCCCAATGCCTCGGACCTGCCCGCCTCCACCCGGCCGCCCACTTCCGTGACCAGCCCGTAGACGATGGCCAGGCCGAGGCCGGTGCCCTGGCCCGGCTCCTTGGTCGAGTAGAAAGGATCGAAGATGCGCGCCTCCTCCCCGGCGGCCACGCCCGGGCCGTTGTCCGCCACCTCGATGGCCACCCGGCCGTTGCAGGCGGCGGTCACGCGGACCCTGATCCGGCCGCTGCCCCCCGGCGCCGCGTCCAGGGCGTTGAGCAGCAGGTTGCTCAGCACCTGCTCCAGTTCGTCCTGGCCCAGGCGAACCGGCAGCGGTCCGTCCGGGCAGTCCAGGGCAACCTCCACCCCCCGGGCGGCGGCCTGCACGGCAAACACCTCGGTCACCGACCGGGCCACGGCAGCCCCGTCGGCCGTGCCCGAACCCGCTCCCTTGGGCCGGGCGAAGTCGAGCAGGTCGCGCAGCACCCGCTGGGCCTGGCGGGTATGGCGCTCGATCACCTCCAGGTCTGTGGCCTGTTCCGGGTCTGTGACCGCCTGGCGCAGCAGCCCGGTGTAGCAGAGGATCACGCCCAGCGGGTTGTTCATCTCGTGCGCCAGGCCGGCGGTGAGCTTGCCCACCGTGGCCAGCTTCTCGGACTGCCAGACCTGTTGGCGCATGCGCTTTTCCAGTGTGGTCTCGCGCAGGTAGACCACCACCTGGCCGGTGCTGCCGTCCGGGGAGCACACCGGGTAGAGGAACAGGCCGAAGGTCCGCTCGCCCGCCAGGCTGACCTCGCGCTGGTCGGGCAGGCCGCGGCTGATGGTCTCGCGCATGGGGCACTCGGCGCCGGACAGGTCGAAGAACAGGGCCAGGACATTGCCGTCGATGCGCTCGCCCCTGCTCAGTTCGGCGGTGAGCTGGCGGGCCGCCCGGTTGGCGGTGAGCACGGTGCAGCCGCTGTCCATGAGCACGAGCGGGTCGGTGATGCCCTCGACAATGGTCTGGAGGATGTTCATCTGCCGGAACAGGCTGTCGATGGCCGAGAGGTTCTCGGCGGCGATGCCGAGCTGCCGGCCCAGGGCTTGGAGCACGTCGGTGTCGTGGCGGCATGCCTCTTCGGCGCTCTCCCAGTCGAGCACGAGCAGTCCCTCGGCGCTGCCGGTGCTCGACGCCACCGGCACGTGGATCCGCTGGTCCACGCGCACGCAGCCGCTGCCGGTGAGGATGGCCACGTAGTCGGCGGGCAGTTCGACCATGGGCTCGCCCTCGGGCCAGATGTGGGCGGACTGCGGTCCCATGGCGCACACGTAGGCGATGCGCCGCGCCCGGAAGCGGGAGCAGATCTGCGGCAGGGTCCGGCGCCACAACTCGGCGCGCGATCGGCTGCGGAAGGTGGCGGCCAGCAGCTGGACAAACAGGCGCACGTCCGCCCGCCTGGCCTCGACCTCGCCGCTGAGCGCCTCGGTGCGCTCGTCCACCATCTGCCGCAGGTTCTCGGCATAGTTCTGCAACTGGCCGCGGGCGGCGAACAGGTGCTCGCTCATCTGCTCCATGCCCTCCACCAGTTCCTCGATCTCGTCGCCCTGCTCCAGTCGGTTGAGCAGGTTGGTTCCCTGCACGTCATGGATGTTCCGTCTGAACACCGCGTTGAGCCGCTTCAGGTTGTTGACCACCAGCACCCGGAAGAGCAGGTTGGCGACGAGGAAAAAGGTGAGCACGCTCAGGGCGAACAGGGCGAAGTAGGTGAAGATGGTATTCTCCACCCGGCCGATGCTGCGGTGCACCGAGATGCCGACGAAATCCACCCCGGCGATGGCGTCCTCCTCCTTGCCGAAGCCCCGCCCGCCGTAGAGGCGGATGAGTTCAGCGGGCGCGGCCTCGGGCCGGCCGTGGCAGTAGAGGCAGTCCCTGGTGAAGCGCACCGGCCGGACCATGAGGTAGTATTTCTCGTCGTTGATCAGGTGCATGCCCTGGTACAACTGCCGCTCCGGTTCGCGGCGGAACCGTTCGATCAGCTCCCGTTCAAAGGGGGTGGCCTCGTACTCCGGGTTGCGGGCGTCGATGGCCACCCGCCGGTAGATGGTGCCGTCCCGGTTGTCGTTCACCGGCAGCATGATCTTGCGCGAGACGTAGGACGAACTCATGGCCTGGATGACAAAGGCCGACGGCAGCCGTTCGTACATGGCCGGCCGGAGCACGTCGCGCACATAGTGCTGGACCGAGTCCACGTGCATGAAGATCAGCCGGGCCTTGTCCTGCACCTCCTCCTCGAGCACGCTGCGCACGTGGGCATGGAAACCGAGCGTGCAGACGACGCCGATGAGGAGGAAGGCGCCGACCAGGCCGGCAACGAATTTACTCTGAATCTTTTGTGGCTTGGGCAGGTGCATGATCCCTCTTCAGGCGCAACGGGCGGAAAGGGACAGCCATCGGGCCGGCGGGGAGCGTGCTCTGGCTGATCGACGGTCGCCCCTTTCCCCCACTGCGTTACGGGGTGGAAACCAAAGAATGTGCCAACCGGAACGAAAAAGTTCGCATTGGAAAAACAGCCGGTTGAACCTCGGACGGCAGCATGGGCCGATACCCTCGGTTGGCAGGTGACAACACGGGTTGGCGTACAGGTGCCTCCTTGGGTTGGCAGCAGGGCGCAAAAAAAATCCGGAGCAACGGGCCGATGGCCGTCACTCCGGACAGGTGGGGGGAATCAGCGGGGCAGGAGGCCGTGCAGGTAGTCGAGCCAGGCGGTGAAGCCCTCGCCGGTGGTGGCCGAGAGGCTCAGGATGGCCAGGTCGGGCTTGAGGGTCAGGGCCTCGCGCCGGGCCTCGTCCAGGTTGAAGTCGAAATGCGGCAGCAGGTCGGTCTTGGTCAGGAGCACCAGGTCGGCGGAGCGGAAGGTGGCCGGGTACTTGGCCGGCTTGTCCGAGCCCTCGGGCACGGACAGGAGGATCACCCGCCGGTGCTCACCCAGGTCGAAGGTGGCCGGGCAGACCAGGTTGCCCACGTTCTCGATGAAGATCAGGTCGAATTTGCGGCCGCGGCCGAAATGCTCGAGCACGTGCAGGCCGCCGTGGACCATGGGCGCGTCCAGGTGGCAGGCGCCGCCGGTGGTCAGCTGCACCGCGGGCACACCCTTGGCGCGGATGCGGTCCGCATCGCGCTCGGTCTCGATGTCGCCCTCGATCACGCCGATGCTGACCGTGTCCTTGAGCGCGTCGATGGTCCGTTCCAGGAGCGTGGTCTTGCCCGAGCCCGGGCTGGAGATGAGGTTGATCGCCACCGCGCCCATCTCTTCGATGTGGCGCCGGTTCGCTTCCGCCTGTCGCTGGTTGGCCTCCAGCAGGCTCCGGTTGACGTCAACGACCCGGGCATCGTGGTGGTGATGGTCGTGCAGTTGACAGTCGCAGGTGTCACACATGGGTCACTCCATTTCCAGTTGGTTGAGGATGAGTTCGGTACCGCCCTTGGGCGACAGCTGGCGGCCGCCGCACCAGGGACATTTCTTGGGAAAGGGGCCGGGGGAGAGCAGCTCCGCTGATTCGCCCGGCAGGGCAAAGGGGATCACCGACACCCGGGCGCAGTCCAGGCAGACGTAGGTCGGGTCCGGGGTGTCCAGGTCGAGCAGGGCCTCCGCGGTCTGCGGCTGCTCCTTCTTGAGCACGTTGAAGCCGAACTCGAACGAGTCGCGGACCACCCCGGAAAACGGGCCCAGGGTGACGCGCACGCGCAGCACCCGGCTGGCCCGGTGCTCCGCGGCCAGGTCGAGGATCTGGTCGATCAGGCTGTGGGCAAGGGAGAGTTCGTGCATGGGTGCGACCTTTTCGGCAGGGGTTCAGCAGATGCGCGGCAGGGGCAGGCCGGTGAGCGGTTCCAGCAGGCGCGAGCCGCCGATGCGCGTGGTCAGGCTCACCCGGCCGTCATTGCCCGCCTCGACCCGGCCGATCAGGGCCGCGTCCCGCCCTTCGGGCAGGCTGCGCAGGAGGTGGAGGATCGCGCCCTCGGCCCGGGCGTCGCAGATGAGCACACACTTGCCCTCGTTGGCCAGGTAGAGCGGGTCGAGCCCGATCATCTCGCAGGCCGCGGCCACGGCCGGCCGGATCGGCAGTTGGTCCTCGTCGAGGGTGATGCGCACCCGGCTGGATGCGGCGATCTCGCAGAGCGAGGTGGCCAGCCCGCCGCGGGTGGGGTCGCGGAGCACGTGCACTTGGCAGTTGTAGTCCTCGAGCAGGGCGCCGACCAGCCGGTGCAGGGGCTGGGTGTCGCTGGCGATATCGCCGCCGATGGCGATGCCGGCCTGGCTGCTCATGATGGTGATGCCGTGGTCGGCGAGGGTGCCGGAAACGAGCACCGCGTCACCCGGTCGGGCCCGCTTGCCGGAGATCTCGCAGCGGTGCGAGACCATGCCGATGCCGGCGGTGTTGATGAACAGCCGATCCGCCTTGCCGTGCGGCACCACCTTGGTGTCGCCGGTGACCACGGCCACGCCGGCCGCCTCGGAACAGCGGCCGACCGAGGCGATCACCCGCTCCAGCTCGGCCAGCGGGAACCCCTCCTCGATGATCAGGGCCAGGCTCAAGGCGATCGGCCGGGCGCCGCGCATGCACAGGTCGTTGATGGTACCGTGCACGGCCAGGGCGCCGATGTCGCCACCCGGAAAGAAGAGCGGATCGACCACGTAGCTGTCGGTGGTGAAGGCGATGCGGCCCTCGTGCTCGCCGAGCACGGCACAGTCCTCCAGGTCGCGCAGCTGGGGGCTGGTCAGGTACTTGAGAAACAGGTCGCCGATCAGGTTCTGGCTGGCCAGGCCGCCGCTGCCGTGGTCAAGGCTGATGCTCTTCTCGTTGCTCATGGGTGCCCCTGATATGGTCGGACGGTTGATTGCCCTGCCGCCGCGGTTCGACGGCTGGTTTTCAAATCGCTGTAGCGGTGGTAGGCGGCGCAGGTGCCCTCGCCGGAGACCATGCACGGCCCCACCGGGTGCAGCGGCGTGCAGGCGCCGCCGTAGAGGGGACAGTCCGGCGGCAGCAGGCGGCCTTTGAGGATCTCGCCGCAGCGGCAGCCGCGCGGGTCGCGGGCCGTGGACAGCGGCAGATCAAGGACATGCATGGCGTCGAAGCGGCGAAAGTCCTCGCCCAGGGCCAGGCCGCTGGCCGGGATGGCGCCCAGGCCGCGCCACTCGCTGTCCACCGGCGCGAACACCGCGGCCATGAGCTGCTGCGCCCGCAGGTTGCCCTCTGCGGTTACCACCCGGGAGTAGCAGTTGTCAACAGTGGCCCTGGCCGCGTTCACCTGGCGGACCAGGCTGAGCAGGCCGGCGAGGATGTCCGCCGGCTCGAAGCCGGCCACGGCGCAGGCGAGGTGATAGCGCTCGGCCAGCGGCCGGTAGGCCTCGGCGCCGATGATGGCGCTCACGTGGCCCGGACAGAGCAGCCCGTCCACCTGCAGCTGCGGGTCGTCGAGCAGGGCCTCGAGTGCCCGGGGCATGGTCTTGTTCGCCGGGATGACGAGGAAATTGTCCAGCCCCTGGCGCTTGGCCTGGAGGATGGTGGCGGCGATGGTCGGCGCGGTGGTCTCGAAACCCACGGCCGGGAACACCACCGTGCGCTCCGGTTCGCGGGCCGCGAGCGCAAGCGCGTCCATGGGCGAGTAGACGATCTCCACCCGCGCCCCGGCGGCGCGGGCGTCGGCGAGCGAGCCGTCGCTGCCCGGCACCCGGACCAGGTCGCCGAAGGTGGCGACAATCACCTCGGGCCGCCGGGCCGCACTGACAAAGGCGTCGATATGACCGGCCGGGGTGACGCACACCGGGCAGCCCGGACCGGAGAGCAGCTCCACCGTGTCCGGCAGGAGCGAGCGGATGCCGTGGCGGAAGATGGCCATGGTGTGGGTGCCGCAGACCTCCATGAGGCGCACCGACCGGAAGGCCTCGCGATGGATCTCGGCCACCAGCGGCGCGGTGATCTCGCGGCTGCGGAACTCGTCGGCGCACTTCATTCCGGCGCGCCCGGCAGGCGTCCCTGGGCCTCGAGCACCTCGGCCATGCGGCGCATGAGCCGAAGGTTTTCCTCGGCCTCCTCCACGGTCAGGGTGCGGATGGCAAAGCCGGCGTGGATGATCACGTACTCACCCGGTTCAGGCACCCGGTCGACCATCTCCAGGCGGACCTCCTTTTCGATGCCGTCCATCTCGACCAGGGCCACCTGGGCGTCGAACAGGCCGTCGTCCGCGGAACGCACCTCGACCACCTGCATGGGTATGGCTAAACACATACTCGTCCTCCAAGATAGGCTTGGCCCAGGCTGATGCCGCCGTCGTTCACGGGCACCAGTTCGCTGGTGTGCACCGTGAAGCCGTGCCCGGCAAGGGCCTGGACCAGGGTTTCGAACAACAATCGGTTCTGCAGGCAGCCGCCGGAGAGCACCACCTCGGTCAGTGCGGTGCGCTCGCGCAGCTCGTTCAGCAGGGCCATACAGCCATCGAACAGCCACTGGTGGAAGCGGCGGGCAAGGAGCGGAACCGGCGCGCCGGCCTGCAGGTCGGCGAGCACCAGCGGCCCGAGCGGGGCGGAATCGAGCACCACCAGCCCGTTCGCCGCAGCGAGGCGCACCGGGTAGCGGCCGGGATCGTCCCCGGCCGCCGGCGCCAGGGTGGCCTGGTGCTCGAGCAGCATGGCCGCCTCGCCCTCGTAGCGGCTCTCCGTGCACAGGCCGAGCAGGGCCGAGACCGCGTCGAACAGCCGGCCGCAGCTCGAGGTGGGCGGACAGTTGAGGCCGCGCTCGATCATCTCAATGAGCAGCGCCTGGCGCTGCGGGTCAATGGCGCGCAGGCTCTCGGGCTGGTTCGCCGGCTCGAGCGCGGCCCGGCCAAGACTCCGGTGCAGCAGGGCGAGGGCCATGCGCCAGGGTTCGCGCGCCGCCCTGTCCCCGCCCGCCAGGGGCAGAAGGGCCAGGCGGCCGAGCCGGGCGCTGCCGCCGCGGTCCGCCCGCAGCACCTCGCCGCCCCAGACCGTGCCATCGCCGCCGTAGCCGGTGCCGTCCAGCACGAGTCCAAGCACCGGCCCGTCCAACCCCTGCTCGGCGAGCACCGCGCCGACGTGGGCGTGATGGTGCTGGATGCCGGAGCAGGGCAGGCCAAGAGCGCGGGCGTGGCGGCTGCTCAGGTAGTCCGGGTGCAGGTCGCAGGCCACCTGCGGGGGCGCGACCTCGAGCACGCCCTGCAAATGGGTGATGCTCTCCCGGTAGAAATCCAAACACTCCGGCCCGGTCAGCTCGCCGATGTGCTGGCTCAGGTAGGCCTCGCCCCGGCGCACCAGGCAGAAGCTGTTCTTCATCTCCGCGCCGCAGGCGAGGATGTCTTGGGTCGGCCGCCGCAGCAGGATCGGCACCGGCGAGTAGCCCCGCGCCCGGCGCAGCAGCCGCGGCCGGCCGGCCATCACCCGGGCCACCGAGTCGTCCACCCGGGTGACGATCTCCCGGTTGTGCAGCAGGAAAAAGTCGGCCAGGCCGCGGAGCCGGGTGAGCGCCTCGTCGTTGCCCGTGCAGATCGGCTCGTCGCTGCTGTTGCCGCTGGTCATGACCAGCACCGCCGGGGCCTGGGGCTCGGCCAGGAGCAGGTGATGGAGCGGCGTGTAGGCGAGCATCACCCCGAGAATGCCCAACCCCGGCGCCACCTCCGGGGCCAGGTCGGCCGCGGGGAGCCGGTCGAGCAGCACGATGGGGTGCTCGGTCGAGGTGAGCAGTTCGGCTTCGACCGGTGCCACCCGGCAGAGCCGCTCGGCTGCGGCCAAATCCGCGACCATCACGGCCAGCGGTTTGCCCGGCCGGCGCTTGCGCACCCGCAGGCGCTCCACTGC
>JAGODN010000305.1 GCA_017998195.1 Desulfobulbus sp.
CGCCAAGGCGGTGCGCGACGGCTCGGCCTTCGACGTGGCCACCAGCACGGTCATCCTGGTGGGGTACGCCATCCCCGGCTTCGTGCTCGGCATCGTGCTCATTGTCCTGTTCGGCGGCGGCAGCTTCTTTAACCTGTTCCCGCTGCGCGGCCTGGTCTCGGACAACTGGCACCAGCTCGGCCTGGCGGGCAAAATTCTCGACTACCTCTGGCACATGGTCCTGCCCATCACCGCCTCCACCGTGGGCAGCCTGGCGGTCATGACCCTGCTCACCAAGAACTCCTTTCTCGAGGAGATCCGCAAGCAGTACGTGGTCACGGCCCGGGCCAAGGGGCTGGAGGAGGGGCAGGTGCTCTACCGGCACGTGTTCCGCAACGCCATCATCCCGATCATCACCGGCTTTCCGGGCAGTTTCATCACCGCCTTCTTCACCGGCAGCCTGCTCATCGAGACCATCTTCTCGCTGGACGGCATGGGGTTGCTCGCCTACGAATCGGTGATGAACCGCGACTACCCGGTGGTGCTCGGCACGCTCTATTTCTTCACCATCATCGGCCTGGTGTCGCGGCTGCTCTCCGACCTCTCCTACGTGCTGGTCGACCCGCGCATCAGCTTCGAGGCGCGGGGCTGACATGGCGGCCGGGCGCGGGCGCGGCAGCAGCCTCTGGCGGCGACGGTGGGCGATCTTCCGCGCCAACCGCCGCGGCTACTGGTCCCTGGTCGTGTTCCTCCTCCTCTTCGGCCTGAGCCTGTTCGCCGAGGTGCTGAGCAACGATCGGCCGCTGGTCATCCGCTACCAGGGGCAGCTCCATTTCCCGCTCTGGCGGATGTACCCGGAGACCACCTTCGGTGGCGACTTCGACACCGAGACCGACTACCAGGATCCCTACATCCGCGAACGGCTGAGCGCGGGTGACAACTGGGTGCTGTTCGCGCCCAACCCGCACAGCTTCAATTCCATCAACCTGGACCTGGACCGGCCGGTGCCCTCGCCGCCCACCCGCGAGAACCTGCTCGGCACCGACGACCGCGGCCGGGACGTGCTCGCCCGGCTCATCTACGGGTTCCGCATCAGCGTGCTGTTCGGCGCGGCCCTGACCCTGGTGGGCACCCTGCTGGGCATCCTCGCCGGCGCCCTGCAGGGCTATTTCGGCGGCCGCCTCGACCTGGTCTTCCAGCGGTTCATCGAACTCTGGGGCTCCATGCCCGAACTCTACCTGCTCATCATCTTCGCCTCCATCTTCAAACCGAGCCTGCTGCTGCTGCTCGTGCTGCTTTCCCTGTTCGGCTGGATGGGGCTGTCCGACTACGTCCGCGCCGAGTTCCTCAAGGGCCGGAACATGGAATACGTCAAGGCGGCCCGGGCGCTGGGCGTGGGCAACGTGACCATCATGGCCCGCCACCTGCTGCCCAACAGCATGACCCCGGTGATCACCTTCCTGCCCTTCCGCATGTCCGGGGCCATCCTCGCCCTGACCAGCCTGGATTTCCTCGGCCTGGGCGTACCGCCCTCCACCCCCAGCCTGGGCGAACTGCTCGCCCAGGGCAAGGCCAACATCGAGGCCTGGTGGCTGTCGCTGTCCACCTTCATCGTCCTGGTCGGCACCCTGGTGCTGCTCATCTTCATCGGCGAGGCCCTGCGCGAGGCCTTCGATCCCCGCAAATAAAAAGGGGGAACCGGCCGCGCGGCCGATTCCCCCTGGTCACAGAACCGTTGCCGGTCAGTGCTGGTGGCGCTGCAGGTGCGCTATCTCGTGGCGCAGCCGGGCGAGTTCGTCGCGGAAGCCGGCGCGCAGCTCCGCGAGTTCGGCATAGAGGTCGCCGGCCGTGTACTCGACCGGCGTGTCCGCCGTCGCCCCCTCGCCCCGGGCCGGGAGGAGCGGCAGGCGCGCGCACACCTCCTGCTGCCAGGCGGCGTAGCGGCCGATCGCCGTGGCCAGGGTGGGCGCTGTGCCATCGCCGCGCAGCAGGCGCTCGTACAGGTAGTTGACCAGGGCGGCGCTGGCCGTATCGGCCTGGCCGGCGGTGCGGCCGAGCAGGTTGACCACCGCGCCGAGCAGCTGCACCAGGGCGCGCTGACCCGCATCCTCGGTCAGTTGGGCCAGGGCTTCGGTCTGCTCCAGGACCGCGCGCACCGTGTCGCCTGTGGGGCGGCGGACCACCCCGGGCAGGAGCGCGCCGAGGCCGGCGAGCGCCGGTTCGCGCTCCGCCGGGGAGGGGGACAGGGCCGTGGCCAGGCCCAGGCCGACAGGCGGCGCGCCGGTTTCCCCGGCGGCGATGGTCGCCTCCAGGGCCCGGGTGAGGTCGTCCTCGTCCGCGGTCTGCGGCTCGTCCTCGTCATCCTCGCTGGCAGCCCCGAAGAAGTTGGGCTGGCCTGCGCCTGCCGCCACCTCCCCGCCGGTACCGGCCAGGGCCATCCCGGCCTCGTCGGCGGCATCGACCGGCAGGCCGGCGAGCAGCGTCTCCAGCGGCGCTTCCGCCACCGTCTCGTCCCTGGCGGCACCCCCTGCCGTGTCCATCGGCCTGTCCTCAGGCTCCTCGGTTGCACCGAAGAACAGGTCCAGTTTCTCCTCGATGTCCGCCATGGGCGCATCGGCCAGGGCGGCCATCTCCTCCTCCTCGGAGAAGCCCCGCTCCTCGCCGGCGTCGGCCAGGGCCGCGGTCACCGGCTGGTCGTCGGCAAAGAACAGGGACTGCTCGATCTCCTCCACCGGAATTGCGGCCTTGGCCGGCTCCTCGGGCGCCTCGCCGGTTTCGGCAAAGAAGCTGTCCAGCCGGCTCTCGATGTCCTCCAGACCCGGCTCCCCGGTCATCTCCTCCAGGCCGAGGGCGTCCACGAAGTTGGCCTCGTCGATGTCGCTGAGGGCCGATGCCGGCTCATCGGCCGGGGCTGCGGCCAGGGTGTCCGTGGCCTCCTCCCGGGCCGCTGCCGGCGTGTCGGCAAGGGCCTCCCCGGCCCCGACCGGTTCGGCAAAGAGGCTGTCCAGGGTGCCCTCGAGATCGAAGTTTTCCGGCGGAAGGGCCGCCTCCAGGTCGAAATCGGCCCGCTGCGCCGGTGACCCGGCCGGGGCGGACAGGCTGTCGTCGAATGTCTCCAGGTCGAGGGACAGTTCTTCGGCTGCTGCCGGGGTGTGGGCGGGCCGGGTGGCCGGCTCGGCGAACAGGCTGTCCAGAGAGGAATCGAGTTCGAGCCCGGCCGGAGAGGGCTCCAGCCCAAGGTCGATATGGTCCGCCGGTTCGGCGACGTCGGCCAGGGCTTCTCCCGGGCCCTGCCCGGCGCCGAAGTCCAGCTCCAGGCCCAGGTCGGCCGCTGCCGGCGCCTGATCCGCGTCGCCTCCACGGTCCGCCTCGGCAAAGAGCACGTCGAGTTGCTCGGCCAGGTCGTCCTCGGCCGGCTGATCCGGCTCCCGCTGGGCCGGGCCGTTCTCCTCGGCCCCGGTCAGGGCCGGCGCCAGCCCCCGGCGGGCATGCAGGCTCGCCTCGATGCGGTCGTCCGCCAGTTCGTCGTCCACCGGGTGAATGGCCTCGGGCGGCAGGAC
>JAGODN010000306.1 GCA_017998195.1 Desulfobulbus sp.
TTTTTTTTAGTTGCTGCCCTGCAGCGCCCGCGTCCGCGAACAGGGCCTGCCAGCAGGCCACGGCCAGGTGCAGCTCGGGCGCGTGGCAGGGGTGGTCCACCGGGTTGAGCGCTCCAGGGATCGCGGCTGCCCGGGCCGGCGCCGCCTCGCCGGCGTAGTCGGGCACCGGTTCGATGTTTTGGGCCTTTTCCAGGCCGGTCACATCCTTCATCCAGGCGAACAGCCGGGTCGGCTTGATGCCGACCATGCTCACCTCGCCCCAGTCATCGCCGGCCGCGTTGGTCAGGCGCATCTCCTTGCCGCGCTCGGTCAGGCAGGCCAGTTCCGCGGCGATGAGCATGCGGTCGCAGCGGCCGCGCATCTGCACCAGTTCCCCGGGCAGGGGCTGCACCGCCACCTGCTCGTACAACCGTCCCACCGACTTGCCGGTGCTGGATTTTTCCGGGGTCTGCAGGAATACATCGGTGAACTCGATCCACAGGGGCAGCTGCCCGTCGATGGCCAGGTCGAGCACATGGTCCGCGTCGCGGCCCCAGCGCTTGCCCAGGTCGTCGATGAATATCCGCTTTTTGCCTCTCGGTGCCATGGTCCTCCTCACGTGGTGACTGGTGCTGGTTGTGCGCGTGGGTGCGCGGCTGGGCCTACTGTAATCACCTTCGCGGCGGCTTCAAGGCCGGCCGGGCCAGTCCACCGGGCTGTCCCGCCGGTCCGGGTCGGCCATGCGCCGGGCAATGGCGCGCACCTCCTCGGCCAGCGACACGGGCGCCAGCACCCGGGCCGCATCGCCCCAGCTGAGGATCCAGCGCCGCAGTTCGAGCAGGTGGTTGACCGTAAGCGTCAGGATGAGCGAGCCGTCCGCCTGCTCGTCGATGGCCTGGGTGGGGTGCCATTGCCGCTCGCGCACGTAGTCCGCAGCCTCGCGGGAGAAATGGATGCGCACCTCGGTTTCCTCCGGGCCCCAGTGCACGCCGAAATGGCTGCCGGTGAGGCGGCGGAAGTCGAACCGGTCGGGCAGGGTGAATTGCTCGCGCCGTTTGCGCACCTCGGCCATGCGGGCCAGGCTGAAGGTGCGGATGGCGTCGCGCAGGTGGCAGTGGCCGACCAGGTACCAGTCACCCTCGAAACGCACGCCGTGATACGGGTCGACCAGGCGCCAGGCAGCCTCACCGCCGGGACTGCGGTAGAGGATCTCCAGCCGGGTGGAGGTGCGCAGGCCGTCGAACACCGCGGCCAGCACCTCGGGCAGGATGACCGTGGAAAACGGCGGGAACACGGTGAACCGGTCCTGGCCGCCGGGTCGGGCCGGGGCGCTGTCGGGCAGGGCGTTTTCGATCTTGCGGAACACCGAGCGCAGGCTGTCGTGGATGGGCGTGCCCTCGTACTGGGCGAGCAGTTTGTCGGCCAGGTAGATGGCGAACAGGTCGCTCTCGCGGATGTCCATGGCCGGCAGCTGGTACTGCTCCTCGGTGTAGTAAAAGCCGCGCTCCCTGGCCGAATACTCCAGCGGTGCATTCAGTTCAAAGCGCATGTATTCGATATCGCGTTGAATGGTCTTGGTGCTGACTTCGTACTCGGCGGCCAGCGAACTGCAGTTGGGGTAGCTCTTTTCGTGGATGCGGCGGTCGATGAACAACAGGCGGGCGTGCTGGGGCTTGTATTTTTTCATGGGCGACTCCGAAAAAAAAGTGGTCGGACGCTATCTGTCTGACCGGGCAGTGTACAGTGGCAACCAGGAAACCACCAATCTTTTCCCGCGGAGGAAACGACCATGGAATGCATCATCGCCTACCTGCTGCTGGCCGTGTTCATCGACCTGGCCCTGGAGATCGCCCGCATGGACTGCACCGAGGACGAAGCCCAATGGGTCAAGCGCAGCCTCTGGGGCCAGACCCCGTTCGACTGCGGCACCCGCGCGGTGGGGGCCATCGCCACTGTGCCGCGCCAGCATGCGGAATGGAGGAGGAACCGGTTCAGAGCAAAGCGAGGACGGGCGAGTGGGCGGATGGCCGAGGCATCTGTTGTGAGTAAAGAATTCGGAGTGCTTGTTCCTGTTGTGGACACCGGGTGGGTTCCTGGCAAGCGTTGCCTCCCAAGACCTGAGGGCGCTTGGAACTCGTTGGTCACAGCGGCGCCGGGTAGTCCGTGAAAGAGAATTTTGTCGCCTTTGGCAGATTTCTGAAATTTTGTGCTATAATTCATAATGATTTCAAAACAGGAGGGTCAGCAAGATGCCTGAGGACGACAAAGACCAAGCCTTTGCCCATTCCAAGGAGGGGCAGCCTCTGTCCGCATGGCAACCCCTGGACCGGCATCTTGAACAGGTTGCCGACCTTGCGGGACAGTTTGCCGGGGTGTTCGGGGCAGCATCCTGGGGGCGGTTGATTGGCCTGTGGCATGATCTTGGCAAATACGCCCCTGCTTTTCAGCGCTACATCCGCAAGTCAAGCGAAGCGCATATCGAGGGCAAGACCGGGCGGGTGAACCATTCTACCGCGGGTGGGCTTTTGGCTGTCGATCGATTCGACAAAGTAGGCCGTATCCTGGCCTATGCTATTGTCGGGCATCATGCGGGGTTGCCAGACTGGCAGAGTGAATCCGCTCCGGTGTCATCGCTTGCTTACCGCTTGGATGCGCCGGAACTGCTTGCCGCGGCCCAGGCCGGAAACATCCCGAATAACATCGCCGAGCAGGCACGCCCGAACGAAAAAGGCAAGAATGGCACCAATCTCTCGCAGGCACTGTGGCTGAGGATGCTCTTTTCCTGCCTTGTCGATGCGGATTTCCTCGATACCGAACGGTTCATGGACCCGGAAAAAGGCGCGGTGCGCGGAAAGTATACCGAACTTGTCGACCTTGTTCCTCTTTTTGACAAGTACATGGCTGAAAAATCGGCTCAGGCTGCGGACACTGCCGTTAATCGCATCCGCTCGGAAATACTGCAGGCTTGTCGGAAAAAAGCAGAGGAAAGCCCGGGGCTGTTCACCCTCACGGTGCCGACCGGCGGCGGCAAAACCCTTTCGTCCATGGCGTTTGCCCTGAAACATGCTTTGACGTACGGGAAACGTCGCATCATCTACGTCATACCCTACACCAGCATCATCGAGCAGACGGCTGACCAGTTCCGGACCATTTTTGGTGACGCGGTCCTTGAACACCACAGCAACCTCGATGTTGATAACCCGGCGCAGGACAATATTCGCAGTCGTCTCGCCTGCGAAAACTGGGATGCGCCGGTGATCGTGACAACAACCGTGCAGTTTTACGAATCCCTGTTTGCCAGTCGCACCAGTCGGTGCCGCAAGTTGCACAATATGGTCGACAGCGTGGTTGTGTTGGATGAGGTGCAGGTTCTCCCTTCGGACTTCCTGGAGCCGATACTCGAAGTGACGCGGGAACTGCACCTGAATTACGGCGTGACCTTTGTGCTGTCCACCGCAACGCAGCCTGCCTTCGAGCCGCAAACGAGCATGGATGGTCGTTTCGCCGGCTTGCCGGGTCTGAACGAAATCATTCCACCGTCAATGCACCTCCACTCCCG